>DASZXM010000535.1:0-14730 GCA_035546415.1 Pseudonocardiaceae bacterium | reverse complement strand
CTTGCGCCGTGCCCGTGTGCACCGGACGCACCACTCGATCCCGAAAGGACAGTCCATCATGAACAAGCTCATGACGGCCGCGGTTGTCGGCGGAGCGGCGCTCGCGGTCGGCGTTCTGCCGGCCGCCGGCCTGGCCACGGCAGCAACCGCTCCGACACCCATCCCGGTTCCGGTCACCCCGACGACGCCAGTGACCACGACACCGGCGACCACAACGCCGCCGAGCACGACGCCGTCGGCGCCGCCGCACGCGCCGAGTCACCGAAAGCCCGTCCACCACAAGAAGAAGACCACGAAGAAGGGCCACCGGACGCAGCCCAGGCACACGCCCGGCACCGGCACACCCGCCTCTCACCGACACCCGGCGCACCACCCGGTGAAGCACAAGCCGGTCACCCACAAGCCGGTCACCACGCCCGTGGTGGATCCGCCGGTGATCGAACCGCCGGTGGCGCACCAGCCGGTGCACAAGCCGCGCAAGCCGGTCGCCCCCACGGTGACTCCGCAGCCTGCCAAGCTGGCGGTGTCGCCGGGCATCGTGGGCGGGAAGAACGTCACCGACGCACCATGGGCGGTCCAGGTGTCGTGGGACGACACGGGCTTCGAGTGCTCCGGCACGGCGGTGGCGCCGCAGTGGGTGCTGACGGCCGGCCACTGCGCGAGCACCGGCGGCATGACCGTCCTCATCGGATCACCGCGGCTCGGCCAGGGTGAGAAGGCGGTGGTGGACAACAAGGTCGTCGACCCGGACGCGGACCTCGCACTGCTCCACCTCGCCGACCCGGTGCGCACGACGTTCATCACGCTGGCCGACCAGGACCCGGACGTGGGCTCCATCAACGAGATCTACGGCTGGGGCAAGACGTCGGCCGACTCGGGCCCTTCCGACCAGCTGAAATCCGCCAAGGTGAAGGTCACGGCGACGGACTGCGTGGACGGCGTGGGTGGCCGGGCGATCTGCAGCACCGGCATCACGGGCAACGCCTTCAACGGCGACTCGGGCGGCCCGGAGATCGCCGACGGCACGGAGGTCGGCGTCTGCTCGACCGGCAACGCCGACGACAAGACGCAGGAATACACCAGCGTGGCGGCGAACCGCGCCTGGATCCGCCAGGTAGCCAACGTCTGACGCAGGAGTGCGGGCCGGTGAGCGCCCACCGGCCCGCGCCACGCCAGAAGCCCACACGCCCTGCCCGCACGTCCCGCCCACAAGGCACCCACCGCGCCCGCCAGAAGCGAGCGCCATCCATCGCCGACCAGCCGTAGCCGCCACGAAGAGGAGGTGTTGACCCAGGCCCAGGCAGCCGACCTGGCCGTCAGGAGCGCAACGCGGCCAGGCACCCGGCTGACCGCCGGAGCGGCGACGCGCTCAACGCGTCCCCCGCTGAGCGGTCGTCGACAACCCGACCACCAGAACCGACCAACCCATGCACCAACCGCCCAGCCAACCGAACGCCGCCTGCCGCCAGACCATCGTCGGTGACCCGACCGGCGAGAAAGGAGCCGCCTATCCACCAACCGGACCGCGACCGCCGCTCGCGAAGCGGGCCAGCCGAGCGTCAGCAGCCGAGCAGCCGTGTGGCCAGGTACTCCTCGACCTTGTCCATCGCGACGCGCTCCTGGCTCATCGTGTCCCGCTCCCGCACGGTCACCGCGAGGTCGGTCAGCGACTCGAAGTCGACCGTCACGCAGAACGGGGTACCGATCTCGTCCTGGCGACGGTAACGGCGACCGATGTTGCCGGCGTCGTCGAAGTCGACATTCCAGTTCTTCCGGAGCTGGGTGGCGAGGTCCCTGGCCTTCGGGGACAGGTCGGCGTTGCGGGACAGCGGCAGGACCGCGACCTTCACCGGCGCCAGCCTGCGGTCCAGCCGCAGCACGACCCGCTTCTCCATGACTCCCTTGACGTTGGGCGCCTCGTCCTCGGTGTAGGCGTCCAACAGGAAGGCCATCATCGGCCGGCCGACGCCGGCCGCCGGCTCGATCACGAACGGCTTGTAGCGCGAGTCGGTCGCCTGGTCGAAATAGGACAGGTCGACGCCGGAGTGGTTGCTGTGGGTCGTGAGGTCGAAGTCGGTGCGGTTGGCGATGCCTTCCAGTTCGCCCCACTCCTGGCCGGAGAACTCGAAGCGGTACTCGATGTCGACGGTCCGCTTCGAGTAGTGCGAGAGCTTTTCCTTCGGGTGTTCGTAGTGACGGAGGTTGTCCTTGGCGATACCGAGATCGGTGTACCAGCGGGTGCGCTCGTCGATCCAGTACTGGTGCCATTCCTCGTCGGTACCGGGCTCGACGAAGAACTCCATTTCCATCTGCTCGAACTCACGCGTGCGGAAGATGAAGTTGCCCGGCGTGATCTCGTTGCGGAAGGACTTGCCGACCTGGCCGATGCCGAACGGCGGCTTGCGACGGGAGGTGGTCAGCACGTTCAGGAAGTTGATGAAGATGCCCTGCGCGGTCTCCGGCCGGAGGTAGTGCAGGCCCTCCTCGGACTCGACAGGGCCGACGTAGGTCTTGAGCAGGCCGTTGAACATCCGGGGCTGGGTGTACTGGCCGCGGTTGCCGCAGTTCGGGCACGGTACGTCGGACAGGTCGTTCTCGGCGATCTGCTTGCCGGACCGTTCCGCGTACTCCTCGGCGAGCTGGTCGGCACGGAAGCGACGGTGGCAGGAGGTGCACTCCACGAGCGGGTCGACGAACGCCTTGACGTGCCCGGACGCCTCCCACACCTGGCGGGGCAGGATCACGGACGAGTCGAGGCCGACGACGTCCTCGCGGCCCTGCACCATGAACTTCCACCACTGGCGCTTGATGTTGTCCTTCAGTTCGACGCCGAGGGGGCCGTAGTCCCATGCCGATCGGGTACCGCCGTAGATCTCTCCGCACGGGTAGACGAAGCCACGGCGCTTGCAGAGACTGACGACGGTGTCGATACGGTCGGCGGGCACTGACACTCCAACGATGTGCGCGTTTGGTCCGGATACACGTGCGGGGTGACCAGCACACGTGTGGAACGCAAGGGTAGCTCGGTGCGGGACACACCCGACACAGGGTTGACACCTGCTGGACGGAGCGTGTGTGTCGTGGCCGCGTAACGTCAGGTCGACGGGTCGCGAGGCTGCTATACGGCCGGGCCTGGCCGGCAGCCCTGGCGCGCACCCGCCGACCGGGTTGGGGCGGGCAGGCAGTCGAGCGGGCCAGCAGTGAGGCACGCGGTCGGCCGGGCGCGGGTCGGCCGCGCGGCGGGAGTCGGCCCGGCGGCGGGAGCGACTGCGTGCTGGCAGCCGGACAGGTACGCGGGCAGCCCGCGCGTGTGGGCAGTCCGTGCTGCGGTGACGGAGCTGGGAATGCGGCGGGAGAGGCAGCGGGAGAGGCGATGCAGGCCAGGCAGCCCAGGCGGAATGTGATGCGGCGTCGGTCGGACAGTCGGGCGCCGTTGGTGGCCGGTGACGGACCGTTGGCGAAGTTGCCGCCGGTGGTGGCGTTCGTTGTCGTCCTGGCCGTGTTCGGGGTGGCCGTGTGGTTGCGCGGTGTGGTCGGGGCCGTGTTGCTCGGGGTGCTCGGGCTCGGTGTGTTGGGGCTGCTCGCGGGGACGTGGCACGCGTTGAAACCAGCCGATCGGGTGTTGCGGGTGCTCGTCGTGGTGATCCTCGCCGTCGTCGCGGTCACCCTGTTGCGCTGAGTGAGGTCCGTCGACGAACCGCCTAGGATGGGAGGCGACACCTGGGCTGGGCGGCTGGTCGCGGCTGCCCGCGCTGGTGACCGCAGTCAGCACCACCGGAAGGACGATGCCCGTCGTGAGCGCCGACGCCGTACCGGCCGGGCTGCACGGCGCCGACGAGCACGTGCACTCGCTCGACCGTGCCGAGGTCCGGGTCGCTCCGGTCCGGCCGGCCGCGACGTTGACCGCTGCCGGTGACCTGTTGCGCGCGCTCGCCGCGCCGGTGCGGATCGCGATCGTGCTGGAGCTGCGCGCGGCCGACCGCTGCGTGCACGAGTTGGTGGCGGCGCTCGGTGTCGCCCAGCCGTTGATCAGCCAGCACCTGCGGGTGTTGAAGACCGCCGGGGTGGTGTCGGGGGAACGGCACGGTCGGGAGGTCGTGTACCGGCTGGTCGACGAGCACCTTGCCCACATCGTGGCGGACGCGGTCACACACGCTGCCGAAGCCACCGAGACCGGTCGGAAGGATCGGCCGTGACCGACAGCGACCTGGACAGGAACTCCCCCGCCGTGCCCGGCCTGCGTGCCACCCGCCAGCGTGCCGCCATCGCGAAGCTGCTCGACCAGCTCGACGACTTCCGGTCGGCGCAGGAGCTGCACGAGGAGCTGCGCAAGCGTGGTGAGGCGATCGGGCTGACGACCGTCTACCGGACGCTCCAGTCACTGTCCGACGCCGGCGAACTGGACGTGCTGCGCACCGACTCCGGCGAGGCCATCTACCGGCACTGCTCCAGCCACCACCACCATCACCTGGTGTGCCGGCACTGCGGGCGCACGGTCGAGGTCGAAGGGCCTGCCGTCGAGTCGTGGGCCAACCGGGTCGCGGCCGAGCACGGGTTCGCCGAGGTCAGCCACACCATGGAGATCTTCGGCACCTGCGGCGACTGCACCGACCGCGGCTGACCCGAGCTGCCCGGCACCGGCAGGCGGCCGGCTCGGTTGACGGGCAGCACAGTTGACGGGCAGCACGGTTGGCAGCACAGCCGGGCGGCACCGGCAGGCGTTCAGGCCGCGGCTGACCCGGCGCCTGGGGGCCGGAGCCCGGCGGAGCCGGAGCCGCGCGGAGCCAGACCCGGCCGGGGCCAGACCCAGGCGAGCCAGACTCGGGCGAACGAAAGCGGCGGAGCCGGGAGGCGCGCGGGCCCTGGGAGCCTGGGAGCCTGGGAGCCTGGGAGCCTGGGCCGATCGTCCTACTCGGCGGCTATCCCTTGGCCTCCGTGAGGAGTTCGCCGCGCAGTTGTGAGGCCGTGGAGACGACCAGCATCAGGAGGGTGCCCATTGCCACGACGTTGAGGCCGCTGGCGGGGAACGTGTACCTCAGTGTCACGTCCATGCCGCGCTCCGTGTGGACCACGCCGAGCGTGCCGAACAGGCCCTGGCCGGCTCGTTCCGCCGCTGATGACGCCAGGTTGGGCGAGTCCGGCAGGTCCCAGGCCACCACACACGTCAGGCTCAGCACCGCCAAGCCCTCCGCCAGCAGCATGCCTTGCAGCGCGCACGGGACGTCGCCGTGGCGGAAGGTGAGTGCGCCGTCGTCGTCGACGTGGACGTCGTGGTAGCGCTCCAGGGCCTCGCGGGCGACCGTGAGCAGGTGGGCCGTGGTGACCGCGTTGTCGTCCTCGTTCACCTGGCCTCCTCCGCCGGCTCCAGGACCGTCACCGACGGGTCGAACGTCTCGCCCGACTGGTCCACCGCGCCGCCGAACCTGCGGTCACGCCTGGCGTACGTCTCGACCGCCCGCCACAGGTGCAGGCGGTCGAAGTCGGGCCACAGCACGTCCTGGAACACCATCTCCGCGTACGGCGACTGCCACAGCATGAAGTTCGACGTGCGCTGTTCGCCCGACGGGCGGATGAACAGGTCCACGTCCGGCATGTCCGGCTGGTACATGTGCCTGGCGAGCGTGCGTTCGTCGATGCGGTCCGGGTTGATCTTGCCCTCGACCGCGAGTTTCGCGATCTGCTTCGCCGAGTCGGCGATCTCCGCGCGACCGCCGTAGTTGACGCACATCGTCAGGTTGATGACGTCGTTGTACTGCGTGCGTTCCTCGGCGATCTTCAGTTCGTTGACGACGCTGCGCCACATCCTGGGCATCCGGCCCGCCCAGCGGACGCGGACGCCGAGCGCGTCCAACTCGTCGACGCGGCGGTGGATGACGTCGCGGTTGAAGTTCATCAGGAAGCGGACCTCGTCGGGGCTCCGTTTCCAGTTCTCCGTGGAGAACGCGAACACCGAGATCCACTTCACGCCGATCTCGATACCGCCGCGCACCACGTCCAGCACGACCGCCTCGCCGCGCTTGTGTCCTTCGACGCGCGGCAGTCCGCGTTGGTTGGCCCACCGGCCGTTGCCGTCCATGACGATGGCCACGTGCTTGGGCACGAACTCCAGCGGGATTGCGGGCGGCCGCGCACCGGACGGGTGCGGCTCGGGTGGCTGCACCGGCGTTGTCCGGACCTGCGTGTTCCGACGGCGCCGCGAAGGCAGCATGGGGCGGGTTCCTCCTGTTACCGACTGTCCGACTTACCGACTGTCCGACTCAACGTGCGCCGCAGGGTCGGCCACCTCGACACCGACCGGTAGGGCGATGTCCACCGCCGGGCGGGCCGCGGCGGGTGCACGGCGCTCCACCAGCGGCAGTGACCGCAGCTGACGCTCCAGGTGCCACTGCAGCAGCGCCGCCACCAGGCCGCTGGCCTCCCTGCGGGCCGGCTGCTGCGTCGACTCCGCCAGGGGCCACTCGCCGTGCAGCAGCGCCTCCAACAACACCAGTGTCTCCGGTGCCGGACGGCTCGACCCCGCCGGGCGGCATCTCGGGCACACCGAGCCGCCCGCGGGCACGCTGAACGCCTGGTGCGGGCCTGGTTCGGCACACCGAGCGCACTCCGAGACCGCGGGCGCCCAACCCGCGTACGCCATCGCGCGGAGCAGGAACGCGTCCAGCACCAGCGACGGGTCCCGCTCGCCGGCTGCCAGGGCCCGCAGCGCGCCCGCGACCAGGAGGTACAGCCGCATCGCGGGCTCGCCCTCCTCGACCGCCATCCGATCCGCCGTCTCCAGGACCGCGCAGCCTGCCGTGTAACGGGGGTAGTCCGCGACGATGCCGATGCCGAACGGGTCGACCGTCTCCACCTGGGTGATCACGTCCAGCGTGCGGCCGGTGTAGAACTGCACGTCAACGTGCCCGAACGGCTCCAGACGGGCCCCGAACCGGGACTTGGTGCGCCGTACGCCCTTGGCCACCGCGCGCACCTTGCCGTGCCGGCGGGTGATCAGCGTGACGATCCGGTCGGCCTCGCCCAGCTTGTGCACCCGCAGCACCACACCGGTGTCGCGGTACAGGCTCATACGTCCATCGTCCCACTTGACGACGACGATCCCGGTGACCGGTCAGGGAGCTGCGCCACCGGGCTCCAGTGATGCCACACACCATTTGCCGGTCAGCTGGTTGGTCGTGGCCAGGCCGTACAGCACGTCACCGGTCGGGGTGTTCACCCGCAGCTCGACGGACGCGCCGTGGCCGCCGGAATTCTGAGTGGCCGGGCTGTACCTGGTCACCGACGTCGCCGTGACGAACTGGTCCATGCCGTCCAGCTGCGAGTTCGGGCAGGACAGCGCCTGGATCGCCGCAGCGTCGTGCTTGACCGCATCGTTGCTGACGGTGGTGAACAGCTGGTCGGCCGAGTCGGCTCCGACCCCGCTGTTGTGCCCGTGCGGCAGGTCGGTGCTGCCGCCGCCGTTCGTCAGACCGCCACCGTTCGCCAGACCGCCGCCATTCGTCACACCGCCGCCGTTCGCCGAGCCACCGCTCGACGAGCCGCTGTGAAAAAAGCCCGGCCACGCGAAGCCGCCGACCAGCACGACGACGACCACCAGTGCGCCGATGCCCAGCACCCACGGCAGCGCGCTGCCCTTGCGCGGCGGTTGGCCGCCGGGGACGCCGGGCGGCGGGTAGTAGCCACCGGTCGGCGGCTGCTGTTGCGGGAACTGGCCGGAACCCGGCGGCACGTACGGCCCCGGCTGGCCGTAGGCGCCCGGCTGCCCGTATGCGCCCGGCTGGCCGGCCGGCGGTGGCTGTTGCCCGTACGACGGTGGCTGCTGGCCGTAGGGATTCTGGCCTGGTGGCTGTTGCGGCGGATAGGTCACGATTCCCCCTCGACGGGCCCCGACGATTTCAGAAGCCGAGCCTACGCAGTTGTTTGGGATCCCGCTGCCAATCCTTCGCGACCTTCACGTGCAGGTCCAGAAAGACCTTGCTGCCCAGCAGCGCCTCGATGTGCCTGCGGGCCGTGGACCCGACCACCTTGAGCCGTTCTGCCTTGTGGCCCAGCACGATCGCGCGTTGGCTGGGACGTTCGACGAACAGTTCGGCGTACACGTCGATCAGGTCGTCGCGGCCTTCGCGCGGTTTCATGTCCTCGACGACGACCGCGATGGAATGCGGCAGTTCGTCACGCACGCCTTCCAGCGCGGCTTCCCGGATCAGTTCCGCGACCAGTGTGGTCTCCGGTTCGTCGGTCAATTCGCCTTCGGGATACAGCGGCGGGCCGACGGGCAGGCGGGCGACCAACAGGTCCGTCAGTACGCCGACCTGGTAACCGTCCACAGCGGACACCGGGACGAGGTCGGCGAAGTCCAGCAGGCCCTGTAGGGCGAGCAGTTGTTCGGCGACACGGTCCGGCGACACGAGGTCGGTCTTCGTGACGATGCCGATCACCGGTGTGCGCTTGCCGAGCTTGCGCAGTTCCTGCGCGATGAACGCGTCGCCGGGGCCGACCTTCTGGTCGGCGGGCACGCAGAAGCCGATGACGTCGACCTCGGACCACGTCTGCGTGACGAGGTCGTTGAGCCGCTCGCCGAGCAGTGTCCGGGGCCGGTGCAGGCCGGGCGTGTCGATGATGACGAGTTGCGCGTCGGGTCGGTGCACGATGCCGCGGATGGTGTGCCGCGTCGTCTGCGGCTTGTCCGACGTGATCGCCACCTTGCTGCCGACCAGCGCGTTGGTCAGCGTGGACTTGCCGGCGTTGGGGCGGCCGACGAAGCACGCGAACCCGGAACGGTGGTCAGTCATCCGCCCATTCTCCGGCAACGGTGTCGACGACCGCGCCTGACGGGTCGGCGCGGAAGATTGGCGCCTTCGGTCCCAGGTCGCGCACTGCGGCGACGGAGTCGTCCGACAGTCCGTCGGCCGCCGTGACGACGGCGGCGGCTTCCAGGCCTTCGGCGCCGCGGGCCACCGCGGCCGCCACAGCGGCCTGCAGCGCGGTCAGCCGCCGCGACGGCAGGTCGACCGTGCACGCGGCGTACGTGCGACCGTCCGTGTCGCGCACCGCCGCGCCCTCCGGCGCGTTGACGCGCGCCCGTACCGACCTGGCCAACGTGATGATCTTCTGGTCCTCGGGGTCCAGTTCAGCCACGTTCCGTGCTCCTCTCCCGTTCCGGCTCGGTGTCCTGCGATTCGACGCGCTGGACCAGCACCGACGTGATCCGCATCCGGCCGCGCCGGTCCTTGCCACCTTCGGCGCGCAGTTGCAGGCCGGCGATCTCCGCCTCGGCGCCGGGCAGCGGCACACGGCCGAGCCGCTGGGCGAGCAGGCCGCCGACGGTCTCCACGTCGTCGTCGTCCAGTTCGACGTCGAACAGCTCGCCGAGGTCCTCGGTGGGCAGCCGGGAGCTGACCCGGACCGTGCCGTCCGGCAGGTGTTCGATGGGCGGCTGCTCGTCGGTGTCGGACTCGTCGGTGATCTCACCGACGATCTCCTCCAGGATGTCCTCGATCGTCACCAGACCGGCGGTGCCGCCGTACTCGTCGATCACGATCACCAGGTGCGTGCGGTCACGCTGCATCTGTTTGAGCAGCTCGTCGAGCTGTTTGGTGTCCGGCACGAACGTGGCGGGGCCCATCAGCTCGCCGACCGTGATGGCGCCGCCCATGTCGGTGTCCAGCGTGGTGCGGGCCAGGTCCTTCAGGTTGACGACGCCCACGACGTCGTCGACGCCCTCACCCACGACGGGCAGTCGGGTGAAGCCGGTGCGCAGGGACAGCGCGAACGCCTGCCGGACGGTCTTGGTGCGCTCGATCCACACGATCTCGGTGCGCGGCACCATGACCTCGCGGGCGATGGTGTCGCCGAGTTCGAACACCGAGTGGATCATCTCGCGCTCGCCTTCGTCGACGACGCCGCGCTCACCGGCGAGGTCGACGAGTTCGCGCAGCTCCACCTCGGAGGAGAACGGGCCGTACCGGAAGCCGCGGCCAGGGGTGATCATGTTGCCGACCATGATCAGCAGCCGGGACAGCGGTCCGAGCACGTAGCCCAGCACGCGCACCGGGCCCGCCGCGACGAGGCCGATGGCGTACGGGTGCTGCCGGCCGATCGTCCTGGGTCCGACGCCGACCAGGACGTACGACACGACGACCATGCAGAGGGCGGCGACGACCACGGCGAGCCATTCGGGGGTGATCAGCCACAGGCACGAGACGGTGACCAGCACGGTTGCGGTCAGCTCGCACGCCAGCCGCAGCAACAGCAGCAGGTTGATGTGCCGCGGCCGGTCGGCGACGACGGCGGCGAGCTGCCGGGCGCCGATGCGGCCGCTGCGGGCGAGTTCCTGGACGCGGGCCACGGACAGCGTGCCCAGGGCGGCGTCGGCGCAGGCGAACGCGCCGGCCAGCAACACCCCGAGCAGGGCCAGGACGAGCAGCAGGGCGGCGTCGGACGTGCTTCCCGGCACGGGAGCTACTCCTGGCCGGTGTCCTCGACCGGCGGCTCGGCAGCGGCCGTCCGGTCGAGCCCGACCGCGCCCAGCACGCGGTCGTCGGCCTCCCGCTGGGCGGCGCGACGGGCCGCGTCCACCCGAGCGGTGCGGAAGTCGGCGAGGATGCGCTTCTGCAGCGTGAACATCTCCCGCTCCTCGGCCGGCTCGGCGTGGTCGTAGCCGAGCAGGTGCAGCACGCCGTGCACGGTGAGCAGGTGCAGTTCGTCGAGCAGGCTGTGGCCGGCGGCCTTGGCCTGGTCACGCGCGAACGCCGGGCACAGCACGATGTCACCGAGCAGGGTCGGCCCGAGGTCGGCCGCGTCGGGCCGCCGCGCGGAGTCCAACTCGTCCATCGGGAAGGCCATCACGTCCGTGGGGCCTTCCAGGTCCATCCAGCGTTCGTGCAGGTCGGCCATGACGTCCAGCTCGACCAGCAGCACGGACAGCTCGGCCAGCGGGCTGACGCCCATCCGGTCGAGCGCGAACCGGGCGGCGGCCACGATCGACGTCTCGTCGACCCCGACACCCGACTCGTTGGCGATCTCGATGCTCATGTGCTCACGTCTTGTCGTCGAACCGGTCAGTTGGCCGGCCGGACCTTGTCGCCCGCGTCCAGGTCGTCCTGGATCGCGTGCCACCGGTCGTAGGCGTCCACGATCTCCCCCACCAGCCGGTGACGCACCACGTCGTGGCTGGTCAGGATGGAGAAGTGCACGTCGTCGATCCCGGCCAGGATCTCCCGGACGATACGCAGGCCGCTGCGCTGCCCGGACGGCAGGTCCACCTGCGTGATGTCACCGGTGACCACGATCTTCGAGCCGAAGCCGAGCCGGGTGAGGAACATCTTCATCTGTTCCGGCGTGGTGTTCTGCGCCTCGTCCAGGATGATGAAGGCGTCGTTCAGCGTCCGGCCACGCATGTAGGCCAGCGGCGCGACCTCGATCGTGCCGGCCTGGGTGAGGCGCGGGATCGACTCGGGGTCGATCATGTCGTGCAGCGCGTCGTACAGCGGCCGCAGGTACGGGTCGATCTTCTCGTACAGCGTGCCGGGCAGGAACCCGAGCCGCTCACCGGCTTCGACGGCCGGACGGGTCAGGATGATCCGGTTGACCTGCTTGGTCTGCAGCGCCTGCACGGCCTTGGCCATCGCCAGGTACGTCTTGCCGGTGCCGGCGGGGCCGATACCGAACACGATCGTGTGCGTATCGATGGCGTCGACGTACCGCTTCTGGTTGAGCGTCTTGGGCCGGATCGTGCGGCCACGCCGGGACACAATGTCCAGGCTGAGCACCTCGGCGGGCGACTCGGCGGCACCCGCGGACAGCATGTGGACGGTGCGTACGACGGTGTCCTTGCCGACCTGCTGGCCGCGCTCGGCCAGGATGACCAGCTCGGTGAACACCCGTTCGGCGAACGCGACGTCGGCCGGTGGGCCGGAGAGGGTCACCTCGTTGCCGCGGACGTGCACGTCGGCGGCGAGCAGTTCCTCGGCGGTGCGCAGGTTCTCGTCCCGGGAGCCGAGCAGCGCGAGGACCGCGTCGTCCGGCACGGTGAACCGAGAGGAAACGGACTCGGGCCGCTGCCCGTTGCCGTTGGCGTCCTGGCTGGGGACTGGTGTGGTGGTCTCCGATCCGGCTGCCGCGGATCGGGCAGCTCCACCCTGTGTGGTGCCGGCCACGTGCGCTCGGGCCTACTTCCTGCGCTTCCCGCGCTCGTTCATTCGGTCGTGCTGGACACTTCGATGCTAGTCGCAGCCTCCGACATGGCGCACTGGATAACCGGCTACCGCGGCTAGGCCGTTACGTACCGACCGAACAGCCCGAGTTGCTCGCCGCCGAGCACGTGCAGGTGGGCGTGGAACACGGTCCGCCCGGCGTCGGGCCCGGTGTTGAACACGAACCGGTAGCCGCTCTCGGCGATCCCCTCGGCCTTGGCGACCTCGGCACCGGCGGTGAGCACCTCGGCGAGCAGGTCGGGCGCTTCGGTGGCGAGCGCGAGGGCGTCCTCGTGGTGGTCGGTGGGCACGACGAGCACGTGGGTGGCGGCCTGCGGATTGATGTCCCGGAACGCCACGGTCCGCTCGGTCCGGTGCACGACAGTGGCCGGAATCTCACCGGCGACGATCTTGCAGAACAGGCAGTCAGCCACAGCCGTCATGCCACGAGGCTAACGAATCACCCGCCCACCCCCGAGAGACCACCCCGAATCAATTCGGAACACCTGCACCCAGTTGTCCCAACCGCCATTGCCACAAAACGAATACGGCCCCACGCGAACCGCGCCGCAAAGCCTCCCGGCGGGCGAGGCTCCGCGGCGCGAGCCCGAAAAGGCGCTGCGGGGGCCGGGCCGCGCAAAGGGTCCGGGCGGCGCAGGGCGTTCAGCGGCGCAGGACGCCCGGCGACGCAAAAGGGTTCAGCGGCGCAAAAGGGTCCAGCACCGCGGGGAGCGCAGGGGCTCCAGGGCCGCGGAGGGTCCAAGCGCGCAGGGAGCGCAGGCGGCCCGGGGCCGCAGGGGGTCAGGGGGGCGCAGCCCCGCCGGCCGGGGTGTGGGGGCTGGGCCCCCACAGAAGAGGCAGTCTCCCCGGCGAGCGCGCAGCACGAGCAGGTAGGCGTAGGAGGCTGCGTCGCGGTGACGTCTGGGGGTCACTTCACCGCGACGCAGCGTGCGCCGGACCGAGGGGGGAGGTGTCCGGCGGGTCTTCACGGGCGGCACGTACCGTTCCGGATCAACGACAAGTCCGAGTGAGGCACGCACGGCGTGTTGTGGGCAAAGGTTAGCTCGCCCATGGCGGGATGCGCCACTGGCGGCGCGAAGGTTTACGTCGTTTTCACTGGCCGATCGGGTGAATTCGCTGTTCCCGTACGGAAAAGCGGGGGCTTACTCCCACCTGCGGGTGAGGGCCCCCAGTGCCCCTAGGGCCACCGCGGCGGCCGTGGAGGCACGCAGGACGGTGGGTCCGAGGCGGACCGGGATCGCGCCGTCGGCGGCGAGTGTGGCCAGTTCGGTGTCCGTGATGCCGCCTTCGGGGCCGACGACGAGGAGGATGTCGCCGGCGTCGGGCAGTCGTATGTCGGTTGGTCGCTTTTCGGCCGACTCGTGCAGTACCAGTGCGACGTCGACCGTTTTCACGCGCTGTGCGAGTGACGATGTATCGATGGGCGGCGCGACGGGTGGGCACCACGCGCGTCTGGCTTGTTTGGCCGCTTCGCGGGCGGTGTTGCGCCACCGGGCGAGTGCCTTGTCGCCCCGGGGGCCGTCGTCCCATCGGGCGACGCAGCGTTCGGCGCGCCAGGGCAGGATTTCGTCGACGCCGGCTTCGGTGGCCAGTTCGACGGCCAGTTCGCCGCGGTCGCCTTTGACGAGTGCCTGTGCGAGGACGACGCGGGGTTGCGGCGCGGGTTCGGTCCACCGGCGGCCGATGGTCAGGGCGACGGTGTCGCGGTCGGCGGAGCGGACGACGCATTCGGCGAGGCCGCCCCGGCCGTCGGACAGCATGAGCGACTCGCCGGCACGCAACCGGCGCACGGTGGCGGCGTGCCGGCCCTCAGGACCGTCCAGTACCGCGTGTTCCCCGCCGGGCAGTTCGTCGACGAGGAACACCGGCAGCGTCGTCACCGGGCGGTTCGGCCGCGAAACCGGGAGAACAGCCCATGTCCGGCGCGGCCGTTGGTGGCCAGTTCGGGTTGTTCCTCGCCGCGCAGTTCGGCGAACTGGCGCAGCAGGTCGGTCTGTTGGGCGTCGAGCTTGTGCGGGATCTCGACTTCGAGGTGGACGTGCAGGTCGCCCTTGCCGTTGACGCGACCGGACGACATCAGCTTGGGCAGGCCGCGGCCGGGGAGGACGACTTCGGTGTTGGGCTGGGTGCCGGCGTCGATCGCCAGTTCCTCGGTGCCGTCCAGGGTGTCCAGCGGCAGGACCGCGCCGAGCGCGGCGGCCGTCATGGGCACCCGGACCGTGCAGTGCAGGTCGGCGCCCTCCCGGTCGAACGGGGGGTGTGGCTGTTCCTCGACCTCGACGTACAGGTCGCCGGCGGGACCACCGCCGGGGCCGACCTCGCCCTGGCCGGCGTGCCGGACGCGGATGCCGTCGGCGACACCGGCGGGCACCTTCACGGTGATGGTGCGCCGGGCGCGGACGCGGCCCTCGCCGTCGCACTTGGGGCACGGGTCGGGGATGACCTCGCCGAAACCGCGGCACACCGGGCAGGGCCGGGCGGTGACGACCTGGCCGAGGAACGACCGCTGCACGGACTG
>DASZXM010000534.1:0-4106 GCA_035546415.1 Pseudonocardiaceae bacterium | reverse complement strand
GGCCTGGCGGACGGCCTGGCCGGGTTCGGCGGCGTGCGCAGGCGGTTCGAGTTCAAGGGCCGGTCGGGCAAGGTCCGGGTGTACGACGACTACGCGCACAACCCGACGAAGGTCGCGGCGCAGCTGAAGGCGACCCGGCTGGTCGTCGACCCGGGCAACCGGCTGATCGTGATCTTCCAACCGCACCTGTACTCGCGGACCAGGGATTTCGCCGCCGAGTTCGGCCGGTCGCTGAGCCATGCCGACGAGGTGATCGTGCTCGACGTGTACGGCGCGCGCGAGGAGCCGATCCCGGGTGTCACCGGCAGGCTGATCGCCGATGCCGTCGCGCTGCCGCCCGAGCACGTGCACTACGAGCCGGGTTTCGACCGGGTGCCCGACCTGGTGGCCGGGTTGGCGTCCGACGGTGACCTGGTGCTGACCATGGGCGCCGGTGACGTGACGATGCTCGGCCCCGAGGTGATCGCGGCGCTGGACCGGCGGATCGGGTGAGCACCCCGCGCGACGGCTCGGACCAGCCCGCGGAGCCGACACCGCGGGTGCGCAAGGCCGCCGTCGAGAAGGCGATGCGCAGGCGCAGCCGCCGCGAGCAGCACCTGTCCGGCAAGGGCCGGCCGACCGCGACGCGGGAACGGCGGCCCCGGTCGGGCACGGCCACGGAACGGCAGACCACGGCGACGGCGGAACGGCCGGGCCGGGACCGCCCGGCCGGCCGGCCGCAGCGCGTCCGGCGCCGCCGTCCGACGGTGCCGGCGGGCAGGCCGACCCGGCGGCGGGCGCTGATGCGCAGGTGGTTGGCGCTGTCCGTGGTGGCGGCGGTGGCCGCGATCGTCGTGGCGGTGCTGTGGACGCCGCTGTTGGGCGTGCGTTCGGTGGAGGTCACCGGCGAGCGGCAGTTGACGGCCGCCCAGGTGGTCGCCGCGGCGGACGTCCGGTTGGGCACGCCGATGGCGCGTCTGGACACGTCCGCCATCGCCACGCGGGTGCACCAGTTGCCCCGGGTCGGCACGGTCGACGTGTCCCGTTCCTGGCCGAGCACGGTGCACATCTCGATCACCGAACGCGACCCGATCGGGTACGTCGCCGAGTCGGACGGCAAGCACCTGGTCGACCGCACCGGCCTGGACTACGCGACGATCACGGCGACCCCGCACGGCCTGCCCAGGATCGTCCTGCCGACGATCGCGCCGGACAACCAGCGGACGCAGGCGGTCGTGGCCGTGCTGGGCGCGCTGCCGGCGCAGTTGAAGACGATCCTGGCGACGGTGTCGGCGAACACCCCGGGCAGCGTGACGCTCGGCCTGACCCGCGGTCGTACGGTCCGCTGGGGCAGCGCGGACGACTCGGCCCGCAAGGCTCAGGTGCTGGCGGCCCTGCTGACCCAGCCGGGCAAGGTGTACGACGTATCCAGCCCGGACCTGCCGACCATCTCGTAACGCTCGTCCACAGTGGATGCCCGCGGGCGGGCGGCCGCCGGGCCACCCGCCCGCGGCACCGGTCAGAACACGGCGGGCACGAGCGTCCGGGTCGCCCGGATGGCCGCCGTGCCGGCGAAGATCTGGTCGACCTGCGACGCCTCGCTGGGCGCCGGTACCGCGGTGGTGCATGCCGTGCCGGCGCTGTGGCCGGACATCAGCAGTGAGCAGTCGCCGTTGTAGTTGTCCGGCAACCCGAGGATGTGCCCGAGTTCGTGGGCCGTGATCCTGGTCTTGTCATAGCCTTCGGTGACGGCTTCCTGGCCGAGGTACACGGTCCCCGATCCGGGTGAGCCGGTTTCCGTTTCCGGCCAACCCGAGTACGCCACCAGGTGCACGGTCGCGTTGGACCGCGTTCCGGCGACGAGCCGGACGTTGTGCACGGCGCCGTTCCAGTTCGCCACTGCGGTGGTGATGTTCGACGACCAGCCACTGGCCCGGGTCGCCTCGTAGTAGACGACCTTGGCCGCGGCCGGGTGAGCGGCCGGCTGGGCCGCGTTCGCCACACCGGCGCCCAGCAGCGGGAGTGCCGCGACCACGAGCCCGGCCAGCAGCCGGGCGGCTTTCCTTCGCACCACGGTCTTCGCCTCCTTGGCAGGGAAGGGAGTACGAAGTCCTTGGTAGGGGGTGTCCGGCCGGCGCCACCACGTCCGAATTGCGGGTGACAGTTGACCGCTGCTCGCACTGCGTGACGAAGTTGTCCGGGGCGCCTACGGCGTGGCTGCTGGACCCGGCCTTTTTCGATGCCTACCGTCCACACCCACAGTATGGGGTTGACATAACTCTAAACCTCTGGTTGAGGTTCAGGGTTGGCCGGAACCGGACCTACCCGCACGAGTGCGGCCGGCGTGAACACCTACGCTCGACAAGGCAGCCACGATCAGGAAGGCGGATCCGATGACGCCCCCGCACAATTACCTGGCGGTGATCAAGGTCGTCGGCATTGGCGGCGGCGGTGTCAACGCCGTGAACCGCATGATCGAGGTCGGGCTGAAGGGCGTCGAGTTCATCGCGGTGAACACCGACGCACAGGCCCTGCTGATGTCCGACGCCGACGTCAAGCTCGACATCGGGCGCGAGCTCACCAGAGGTCTGGGAGCGGGCGCGAACCCGGAGGTCGGGCACAAGGCGGCGGAGGACCACAGGGAGGAGATCGAAGAGGTCCTCAAGGGGGCCGACATGGTGTTCGTCACGGCCGGTGAAGGTGGCGGCACGGGCACCGGCGGCGCCCCGGTGGTGGCGTCGATCGCCCGCAAGCTCGGCGCGCTGACGATCGGCGTGGTGACGCGCCCGTTCTCGTTCGAGGGCAAGCGCCGCGCCAAGCAGGCCGACGAGGGCATCACGGCGCTGCGCAACGAGTGCGACACCCTGATCGTCATCCCGAACGACCGCCTCCTGCAGCTCGGCGACATCGGGGTGAGCCTGATGGACGCGTTCCGCTCGGCGGACGAGGTGCTGCTGTCCGGTGTCCAGGGCATCACGGACCTCATCACCACCCCGGGTCTGATCAACCTGGACTTCGCGGACGTCAAGAGCGTGATGTCCGGCGCGGGCAGCGCCCTGATGGGCATCGGCTCCGCACGCGGCGACGGCCGCGCGGTCCAGGCGGCGGAGAAGGCGATCAACTCGCCCCTGCTGGAGGCCTCCATGGACGGCGCCTACGGCGTCCTCCTGGCCATCGCGGGCGGCTCCGACCTGGGCCTGTTCGAGATCAACGAGGCGGCGTCACTGGTGCAGGAGGCAGCGCACCCGGAGGCCAACATCATCTTCGGTACGGTCATCGACGACTCGCTGGGCGACGAGGTGCGGGTCACGGTGATCGCGGCCGGCTTCGACAGCGGTACGCCGACCCACAAGAAACTGGACCCTAGAGGGGCGGTCGCCCCCCGGGCGACGGCGTCCGCCTCGGCAGGCCAGGTGGCCCAGCCAGCCCCACAGCCGTCCACCCCCCGCCCGGAGGCGGCGGCACCCACACCGGAACCCCCGCGCCCCGCGGAACGCCCGGTGGAGCGTCCGGCACCGCGCCAGGACCCGCCGACCCCGCGGCAGAGCCCGGGATCCGGCGCGTACGGCTCGGGCTACCCGTCCTCCAGCGGCGGCTACGCGGCCCCACCGCCCCAGGTGAGCCACAGCAGCACCCGCCCGGGCATGCCCAGCAGCGGCCTCCCCCAGGGTTCGAACACCGGCGGCCTCCCCAGCCGAGCCGTCCCGGTGACGGACGACCCGGACGACGAGGTGGACGTCCCCCCGTTCATGCGCCGCTGAGACGACAACCCTTGGCAGCCCTCGGCGCCGCCCCGCGACAGCGAGCCGGCGCCGAGCCGTATCCGAGGCCAATCCATGTGGATCCGTATCCGAGGCCAACCCACGTGGCGCCGAGCCGCCTGATCGGTTCGCGACCTAAGGTGGTCACGTGCGGGTTCGTCGTGTTGTCACCACCAGGGCCGGTGGTCGTTCCGCCGCCCCCTACGACTCCTTCAACCTCGGCGACCATGTCGGCGACGACCCGTCGGCCGTCGCCGCCAACCGGCAACGCCTGGCCACGGAGCTGAAGCTCCGCCCGGACCACGTGATCTGGATGGAGCAGGTGCACGGCCGCACCGCCACCGTCGTCGACGCTCCCCGAACGGA
>DASZXM010000533.1:0-13224 GCA_035546415.1 Pseudonocardiaceae bacterium | reverse complement strand
CGGGCCGTGGTGCTGCGCGACGGCGTGGTCGCCGGACAGGCCGCGATGCGCGAGATCGACGACCAGCAGCTCGTCGACCTGATCGTCGGGCCCGGCGGCGGGAAGGCCATCGGCGGCACGCACCGCCGCACCGGCACCGGTGACCCGGTCGAACCGCCGGTGCGCTGCGCGGTGACCGGCATGACCGGCGGCCGCGCCAGGGACGTCGACCTGTCGTTGCGCGGCACCGAGATCGTCGGCGTCACCGGCCTGCTCGGCTCGGGCGCCGAGGACCTGACCTACCTGCTGTTCGGGGCGCGGAAGTGCCTGCGCGGCACCGTCCGCGTCGACGACGACAAGCCGATGAACCTGTCCGCGATGACGCCCTACGACGCGGTCCGCAGGCACATCGCCATGGTGCCCGCCGACCGGCGCCGCGACGGTATCGCACCCAGCCTCACGGTCGGGGAGAACACCACGATCCTGGTCAACCACCGGTACACGTCGTTCGGCCGGATGCGGACGCGGAAACTCGCCGCACGGGTGCGGTCCCTGTTGGACACGTTCGACGTGCGGCCCCGCCGCGCCGGAGTGCCGATCGGGCAGCTCAGCGGCGGCAACCAGCAGAAGGTCGTCCTGGCCAAGTGGCTGGAGATCGGCCCGAAGGTGCTGCTGCTGCACGAACCCACGCAGGGCGTTGACGTGGCGGCCCGCGCGGAGATCTACCGGCTGGTCCGGCGTGCCACCGAGGACGGCACCGCGACGCTGTGGGTGTCCAGCGACGTCGAGGAGTTGGCCGCCGTGTGCGACCGGGTGCTCGTCATGGCCGACGGGCGGATCCGCACGGAGCTGACCGGTGACGAGCTGACCGAGGACCGCATCAGCGCGGCCGTCTACTACCACTCGACGGATGCCGCGGTCACGCTGGCCCGGTGACACCGAGGAGGACCGAACGACCATGGCGAGCACGGATGTGGCCCCACCGTCGCGGCCGCCGGCCGAACCCGGGCGCCGCGGGCTGTCGCTGAAGTCCGACGAGATCGCGGTGTGGGCGGAACGGTCGGCACTGCCGGTGGTCTGGGTCGCGCTGATCGTCGTGTACGGCATCGCGGCGCCGGGCGTCTTCCTGTCCTGGGCGAACGTGTCGAACATCCTGGGCTCCCAGGCGGTCCTGTTCGTGCTGGCCATCGCGGCGCTGATGCCGTCGCTCGTCGGCGACTTCGACCTGTCGCTGGGCGGCATCATGGGCCTCACCGCGATGGTGGCGGGCGTCTTCAACACCAAGCACGGCATGGGAATCGTCGAGGCGTGCCTGCTGGGCGTCGCCGTGGCCGTCGTGGCCGGATTCCTCAACGGACTGTTCGTGGTCCGCTACGACACCAACCCGCTGATCGTCACGCTGGGCACCGGCACGGTGTTCACCGGCCTGATCTACTACCTGGCCGGGTCGAACACGATCGTCGGCGTCGACCAGTCGCTGTCCCAGTGGACGTTCACCACGAAGCTGCTGGGCATCCCGATCGAGTTCTACTACGGCCTGGTCGTGATGCTGGTCGTCTGGTATGTCTCCGCGTTCACCCCGCTGGGCCTGCGGTCACTGTTCGTCGGACAGTCCCGGGACGTGGCCCGCCTGAGCGGTATCCGGGTGAACCGGATCCGCTGGGGCGGTTTCATCCTGGGCGGCCTGATCGCCGGCATCGCGGGTGTGCTGTTCCTCGGCACGACCGGCTCGGCCGACCCCACGGCCAGCGGCCCGTACCTGCTGCCCGCCTACGCCGCCGTGTTCCTGGGCGCGACGAGCATCAAACCCGGCCGGTTCAATGCGTTGGGCACCGGAATCGCGGTGTACTTCCTGGCCACCGGCGTGAACGGCCTGCAGATCCTCGGCGCCGAGAACTACGTGCAGCAGCTGTTCTACGGCGCCGCGCTGGTGATCGCCGTGGTGCTGTCCCGCCAACTGGGGCGGCGCAGGTGAACGACACGCGGGTGGGCGACACGCTGGCCGACGTCTTCGACGTGCGCGGCCATGTCGTGCTGGTGACCGGCGCGGCGTCCGGACTGGGCCGGTCGATCGCCGAGGGCCTGGCCGGCTGCGGAGCGCACGTCGTCGCTGCCGACATCCAGGACGCACCGGGCGAGGGCGCGGTGGAACCGGTGACGGTCGACGTCCGCGACGCCGACGCGATGGACCGCCTGGTCGACGGCATCGTCGAGAACCACGGCCGGCTGGACGCGGTGTTCGCCAACGCCGGCATCGCCCGCGGCCGCGGCCTGACCGACGAGTCGGGATACCTGGAAGCCTTCGACATGGCCGACTGGCGGGCGCTGCTGGACGTGAACCTGCACGGCGTCGTGCACACGGTCCGGTCGGCCGCGCGGGTGATGAAACGGCGGGCCTCCGGCAGCATCGTCGTCACGGCGTCCACGGCCGGCCTGCGCGCCGACCCGTTCGTGTCGTACTCCTACGTGGTGGCCAAGGCCGGGGTGGTCAACCTGGTCCACCAGGCAGCGCTGGACCTGGCCCGCTGGGGAATCCGGGTGAACGCGATCGCACCCGGCCCGTTCCGCACGAACATCGGCGGCGGACCGCCGGAGCCTGCGGCCGAGAAGACGTGGGGTTCGGCCGTGCCGCTCGGCCGGATGGGCGACCCGACCGAGATCCGCGGCCTGGCGATCCTGTTGGCGTCCCGGGCGTCCAGCTTCATGACCGGCGGCGTGTACCCGGTCGACGGCGGCGCCCTGCTCCAGTCGTACTCGCTGGAGCAGCTCACGGAGGCGAGACGAGTCCCTCCCGGATAGCCACCAGCGCCGCCTGCGTGCGCGACGAGAGCCGCAGCTTGCTCAGCACATGGCTGACGTGCGTGCGTGCGGTGCGCTCACTGATGAACAGCTTCGCCGCGATCTGCCGGTTGGACAGCCCGCGGCCGATCAGCACCAGGATCGCCCGCTCCCGGGGCGTCAGCGCCGACAGGCCGGTCGGCGGTGACACCAGCTGCCGTGCCAGCCGGCCGGCGACCGCCGGGTCGAGGTGCAGTTCGCCGCGTGCCGCGGCCCGGATCGCGACGGCCACCTCGTCCGGTTCGGCGTCCTTCAACAGGTACCCGGCGGCACCGGCCTGCAACGCGGCCTGCACCCGTTCCAGCTCACCGAAACTGGTCAGCACGACGACCCGCACGTCCGGATAGCGGGCCGCGATCGCACTGGTCGCGGCGATGCCGTCCATGCCGGGCATCAGCACGTCCATCAGCACGACCTGCGGCAGCGTCCGCTCCACGGCCAGCCGCGCCAGCTGGTCCAGCGCGTGCTGGCCGTCCGCCGCCTCGGCGACCACCTCGATGTCCGGTGCGCTCTCCAGGTAGGCGGCCAACCCCCGCCGCACCACGGCGTGGTCGTCGGTCACCAGCACGCCGATCACGTCGGCGTCCGGCACCGCAGCAGTCATGGCGAACCCTCCGATCGCATCGCCGGCACCCGCACCCGCACCCGGCACCCGTGGTCGCCGGGCACGCTCCCGATCTCCACCGTTCCACTCCACCGCCTGGCCCGCTCCCGCATCGACACCAGCCCGAGGGCCCCGGCACGCGGCCGCTCGGCGTCCAGGCCGGTCCCGTCGTCGCACACGTCGACCAGCACGTGATCGGTGGCGTCCAGACAGATCCGCACCGTGGCGCGCCGCGCGTGAGCGTGCTTCACCACGTTGTGCAGTGCCTCCTGGACGATCCGGTAGAGGTCCTCCTGCAACTCCGTGGGCAGGTCGGGCAGGTCGTCGGCCTGCACCTCGATCCACAGCCCGGAGGTGGACCGCAGCGACTGGGCGTGCACCCGGATCGCGGCCACCAGACCCTGGCCGACCAGTTCCACCGGATGCAGTTGCAACACCAGACTGCGCAGGTCGGCCAGTGCGTTCTGGGCGAGGTGCAGTAGCTCGTCGGCGACCGACCGCACCTTGTCCGTACTCGCCCCCGCCTCGCTGTCCACATGCGCCCGCAGCGCCTTGGCCTGCATCCGCATGGAGAACACCTGCTGCACCACGGAATCGTGCAGCTCGCGGGCCAGGCGGGCCCGCTCCTCCTGGCGTGCGTCCTGCCGGGACCGGGACAGCAGTTCGGCCGAGTCCACGGCCATGGCCGCCTGGTCGGCCATGGCCTCCAGGAACTCCAGTGTGTCCGGCACCGGGTCCTCGCCCATCGTGTAGAACGCGTTGAGCACGCCGACGGCCCGCCCGCGCACCACCAGCGGCACGGCCACGAAGCTGTCCCACTTCGGGGCGCTCATGATGGCGTGCAGCGGCGCCCACGCCGGGTCGTTGAGCACGGACGCCCTGCGGTGCTGGATGACGACCCGCTGCTTGGTGCGGAACGCCTCCACGAACATCATCCGCGCGCCGAGCTTGCGGCACTCCTCGAGGCGTTCCGGGAAGTCCTCGGCGTCGGTGAACCCGGCCTTGCCGACGACCTGCATCTTGCCGCCCTCGACCCGCAGGATCTGGACGGCGGCGATGTGCGTGGCCTGCATGACCTCGCTGGCGACCACGTCGAGCGTGACGCTCAGTGAGGCCGCGTCGGCCACACTGGACGCGGCGCGGGCGATCGCGGCCAGCCGCATCTGGCCGCGCAGCTCGGCATGTTCGGGCGGCCTGCCGCACGTCGGGCACATACCCGACGCCTGGGTCGCCGGTTCCACCACACTCGACTCCTTCGTCTCGCGCCTAGTCTCACCATCCCGAGGTCGCGGTGGCAAGTGACGGCAGGTCGGTACTGCCGCAACGACCGCTCGCGACCGAGACGAATGACGTAGCCGGCCCGACGCGCGAAACGTCCGCTCTTTCGTGACGCGGAAGCCGTGTCGCGGGCGCCTCCACCAGCGCGGCATGGTGGATTTCGGCCGCTCGGACGGTGATTCCCGGCGGCCG
Source organism: Pseudonocardiaceae bacterium (assembly GCA_035546415.1). Taxonomy (GTDB): domain Bacteria; phylum Actinomycetota; class Actinomycetes; order Mycobacteriales; family Pseudonocardiaceae; genus DATEPR01. Next base: position 8,333 of record DASZXM010000533.1, on the reverse strand, counting down.
GTCATCGATCGCCCCCACACCGAACGGGGACCTCAATGAGCATGACGACGCGGGCCGCGATCTGCCGGGAGCCCAGGCGGCCCTGGGAGATCGCCGAACTCGAACTGGACGAACCCAAGGCGGACGAGGTCCGGATCAAGTTCTACGCGGCGGGCCTGTGCCACTCCGACGACCACATCCAGAAGGGCGACGCGCGGATGCGGTTCCCCGTCGTCGGCGGGCACGAGGGCGCCGGGGTCGTGGACGCCGTCGGCGAGGACGTGACCAGGGTGTCCGTCGGGGACCACGTCGTGTGCTCGTTCATCCCGGCGTGCGGCCAGTGCCGCTACTGCTCCACCGGCCACCAGAACCTGTGCGACGCCGGGAAGAACGCGTCGACCGGCGAGTTCCCGGACGGCACGTTCCGGTTCCACGAGGGCGGCACGGACCTGGGCGGCCTGTGCGTGCTGGGCACGTTCTCGCAGTACGCCGTGGTGCACGAGTGGTCGTGCATCCCGATCCCGCAGGACATCCCGTTCGACGTGGCCGCCCTGGTCGGCTGCGGTGTGCCCACCGGGTGGGGCACGGCCGTGTACGCGGCGGGCGTGCGCGCCGGACAGACCGTCGTCGTCTACGGCGCCGGTGGCGTGGGCAGCAACGCCGTGCAGGGCGCGCGGTACGCCGGTGCGAAGAACGTCGTCGTGGTCGACCCGGTGCCGTTCAAGCGGGACATGGCGAAGGTGTTCGGCGCGACCCACACGTTCGGCGACCCGCAGGAGGCGTTCGACTTCGTCCGGCAGACCACCTGGGGGCAGTTGGCCGACCACGCGCTGATCACCGTCGGCGTCCTACACGACAAGGTCATCGCCGACGCGATCAACGTCGTCGGCAAGGAGGGCCAGGTCACGATCACGGCCGTGGGCAACGGCTCGGTCGACGCGCACGCCGGCCTGCTGATCGGCTTCCAGCGCCGGGTGCAGGGCGCCATCTTCGGTGCCTGCAACCCGCTCTACGACGTGCCCCGCCTGCTGGGCCTGTACCGCTCCGGGGACCTCAAGCTCGACGAGCTGATCACCCGCCGCTACACGCTCGACCAGGTCAACGACGGCTACCAGGACATGTTGGACGGCAAGAACATTCGCGGCGTCATCGTCCACGAGCACTGACGGGAGCCGGCATGACGATCGCACCACCTCGGTCGCTGCTGACCGAGAACACCCACCTGATCGGCGGCGAGTGGGTCCCGGCCGCGGGCGGGCAGACCATCGAGGTCGTCGACCCGGCCACCGGCGAGACACTGCTGCACGTGCCGCGCGGCACCGCCGAGGACGTCGACACCGCCGTCACGGCCGCTGCCGAGGCGTTCCCGGCGTGGCGCGACACCAGCCCGTCGGTGCGGGCCGCGCTGCTGTTCCGGTGGGCGCGGCTCATCGAGCAGCACGAGGAGGAGCTGGACCGGCTGGAGTCGCGGGAGGTCGGCCGCCCGCACTGGGGGCCGCCGCCGATGAGCCGGCAGTTGACGTTCGTGGCCGGCCAGGCCGACAAGGTGCAGGGCGTGAGCCTGCCCGGTCACACCCCGGACGTGCTGGGCCTGACGCTGCGCGAACCGTACGGCGTGGTCGGCGCGATCATCCCGTGGAACGCGCCGGGACCGATGTTCGTCACGGACGTCGGCCCGGCGATCGCGGCCGGCAACACGATCGTCATCAAACCGGCCGAGGACGCCCCGCTGACACCGCTGGCACTGGCGCGACTGGCGATGGAGGCCGGCATCCCACCGGGCGTGGTCAACGTCGTCACCGGTTACGGCGCGGAGGCCGGTGCCGCGATCCCGGCGCACCGCGGCATCCGGCGGATGAGCTTCACCGGCTCACCGCCGACCGGCGCGTCGATCATGGCGTCCTGTGCCCGCAACCTCACGCCGCTGCACCTGGAGCTGGGCGGCAAGTCGCCGCAGGTGGTGCTCGCCGACGCCGACCTGGACGCCGCGATCCCCGCGATGGTCCGCGGCATCACGCTGAACACCGGCCAGATCTGTGCCGCTGGCTCCCGGGTCGTGGTGGACCGCTCGATACACGCCGAGGTGGTGCGGCGCCTGGCCGAGGGCTTCGCCGCCGTCCGGGTCGGGCACTGGCACGAGCAGGTCGACATGGGCCCGCTGATCAGCGCCCGGCAGCGCGACCGGGTGCTGGACTACATGCGCGTGGGCAGGGACGAGGGCGCCGAACTGGTCACCGGCGGCGGCCCGGTCGAGGGCGAGTCCTACGCGCGCGGGTTCTTCGTGCAGCCGACGATCTTCGACCGTGTCGACCCGGCGATGCGGATCGCCAGGGAGGAGATCTTCGGACCGGTGCTGTCGGTCATCCCGGTGGCCGACGAGGACGAGGCGCTCGCGGTCGCCAACGACACCGAGTACGGCCTGGTCGCGTCGGTGTGGACGCGGGACGTCGGCCGGGCCGTGCGGATGGCCAAGGGCCTGCAGGCCGGGCAGGTGGCCGTCAACGCCGCCCTGGGCGCCGGGCTGATCGGCGGGCCGTTCGGCGGCTACAAGCGCAGCGGCTTCGGCCGCACCATGGGTGCGGACGCCGTGCTCAACTACACGCAGGTGAAGGCGGTGTCGATCCGTGGCACCGGCTGACGGGTTCCGCCTGCGCATCCTGATGGAGCCGCGGCACGGCGCGGACTACCAGCGCATCCGCGCGCTCGCGCGGGTCACCGAGGACGCCGGCTTCGACGCGTTCTTCCGCTCCGATCACCTGATGGGCGTCGACGCGGCCGACCCGACGTACCGGCCCAGCGACTGCTGGACGACCCTGGCCGGCCTGGCCAGGGACACGTCCCGGGTCCGGCTGGGCGCGCTGGTCGGTGCGGCCACGTTCCGCCAACCCGGGCTGCTCGCCACGATCGTGGCCACCGTCGACGACATGAGCGGCGGCCGCGTCGAACTGGGCCTGGGTACCGGCTGGTACGAACGCGAGCACGAGGCGTTCGGCCTGCCGTTCCCGCCGGTCGGCGAGCGGTTCGACCGGCTGGCCGAACAGTTGGAGATCATCACCGGCCTGTGGGGCACCGTGCCCGGCGCGGCACCCGGTTACCTGTTCACCGGCAAGCACTACCGGATCGACGGCAACATGACACCGCCGCGCACCGTGCAGCGGCCACACCCGCCGATCATCATCGGCGGCTCCGGGCCGCGCCGCACACCCGCCATCGCCGCCCGCTACGCCGGCGAGTTCAACGGTGCCCTGGGCGGTGACCTGGCCGAACGGTTCGCCGTGTTCGACGCGGCGTGCGAGCGGATCGGCCGCGACCCGGCGACCGCGCGGCACTCCGCGGTGCTGCCCGTGGCCTGCGGTGCCACTCCCGCCGAAGCCGACCGGCGCCGTGCGGCCGTCGACGCGGACCGGATGTTCACCCACGGCCTGGTCGGCACACCGCAGCAGGTCGTGGACCGGGTCGCACAGCTGCGCGAGACCGGAGCGGACACCGTCTACTTCCACATCTACGACATAGACGACACCGATCATGTCGCGCTGCTCGGCGCGGACGTGCTGCCGCACTTCGTTCGGGGAGGAACCGGATGAGCACCATCACCACGCGGGCCGCAGTGGCCTACGGTCCGCACACCCCGTGGGAGCTGATCGACCTGCGGCTGGACGACCCGAAGGCACACGAGGTGCGCGTGCGGTTCCACGCGTCGGGCATGTGCCACTCCGACGACCACATCACCCAGGGCGACGCGCGGGTGCGGTTCCCCGTGGTCGGCGGGCACGAGGGTGCCGGTGTCGTGGAGTCGGTCGGGCCGCACGTGCGGCGGGTGAAACCGGGCGACCGGATCGTCTGCTCGTACATCCCGGCGTGCGGCAAGTGTCGGCCCTGCTCGACCGGGCACCAGAACATGTGCGACGAGGGCAAGAACGCGTCCACCGGCATGTTCACCGACGGCACCTACCGGTTCCACCGCGGCGAGGCCGACTTCGGCGGGTTCTGCACGCTGGGCACGTTCTCCCAGTACGCCGTCGTGTCGGAGTGGGCGTGCATCCCACTGCCCGACGACATCCCGTTCGACGTCGCCGCGTTGGTCGGCTGCGGTGTGCCGACCGGGTGGGGTTCCGCCGTGCACGCGGCCGGTGTGCGGGCCGGTGAGACGGCGGTGATCTACGGCGCGGGCGGCGTGGGCAGCAACGCCGTGCAGGGCGCGCGGTACGCGGGCGCGAAGAACGTCGTGGTGGTCGACCCGATCGCGTTCAAACGGGACATGGCCAAGGTGTTCGGCGCCACCCACACGTTCGCCAACGCCAAGGACGCGCACGAGTTCGTCGTCAAGGCCACCCGCGGACAGCTGGCCGACCACGCCATCTGCACGCCCGGCGTGCTGACCGAGGAGGTCGTCGCCAACGCCGTGGCGATCGTGGGCAAGGGCGGCAAGGTGACGATCACGGCCGTCGGCAGGATCGACGAGAAGGCCGTCCACGTGCACGCCGGAATGCTCATCGGCTACCAGCGGCAGATCCGCGGCGCCCTGTTCGGCAACAGCAACCCGCTGTACGACGTGCCCCGCCTGCTGGGCCTGTACCGGTCCGGAGACCTCAAGCTGGACGAGCTGATCACCCGCCGCTACACGCTCGACCAGGTCAACGAGGGCTACCAGGACATGGCGGAGGGCAAGAACATCCGCGGCGTCATCGTCCACGAGCAGTAGCAGCCTGGAGAGGAACCACCGACGTGGTCGTACCGAGCTTCGTCACGCCGGCGGACCGGGATGCCGTCACGGATCTCCTGCGCCGCCAGTTGGCGGCGCTGCCCGCCCGGTCCCCGTTCTACGCGGACCTGTTCGCCCGGCACGGCGTCGGCCCGGACGCGTTCGGATCACTGGCCGACCTGGCCCGCTTCCCGTTGACCGAGAAGCAGATGCTGCGCGACAGCCAGGTCGCCGCGCCGCCGCTGGGCCGGCACGCCGCCGCCGACTGGACCGACGTCATCCGCGTCCACGCGTCCACCGGCACCACCGGCACACCCAGTTGGGTGGGCGTGACGCGGCGGGACTCGCAGGCGTGGACCGACATGACGGCCCGGGCGTTCCGGACCATGGGCGCGACCCGGCGGGACGTCGTGCTGCACGCCGCCGGGCTGACGCTGTTCGTGGGCGGCCTGCCGATCCGGGACGCCTTCGAGAGCATCGGGTCGACGGTCATCCCAATCGGGACCGGTGCGTCGGAGAAGGCCGTGCTGGCGTTGAACACGCTCGGCGTCACCGCCCTGCACTCGACGCCGTCGTACGCGCGGTACCTCGCCGAGTACGTGCGGAACAAGGTGGGCCGAGATCCCCGCGAGTTCGGCATCAGCCGGGTGTTCGTCGGTGGCGAGCCGGGCGGTGGCGAGCCCGGGTTCCGGGAACACATCGAACGCGAGTGGGGTGCGGTCGTCACGGAGGGACTGGGCAACGCGGACATGGCGCCCGTGCTGTTCGCCGAACCGCCGGGCAGCGGCGGGATGCGGTACACCGGCGGGCGGCACGTCGTGGTCGAACTGGTCGACCCGGACACGGCGGAGCCGCTGGCGGCCGAGGTCGGCGTGTCCGGGGAACTCGTCTACACGGCCGTCGACCGGGAGTGCTGTCCGCTGGTGCGGTTCCGCACCCGGGACCGGGTGGTCGTGACCGGCCGGGCGGCCGACGGGGCACCGCTGATCCGGTGCGTCGGGCGGACCGACGACATGCTGATCGTGCTGGGTGTGAACGTGTTCCCGTCCGCCGTCCGGGACGTCGTGCAGGGCTTCCACCCGCGCACGTCCGGCGCGGTGCAGATCGTGCTGGACGCGCCGGGGCCGCGGGTGCCGCCACCGCTGCGGGTGGAGGTCGAGCTGGGACCGGCCCCCGGGGACCCGGCGGAGCTGGGCAGCAGCCTGGAGGCGCTGATCCGGGCGCGGCTGTCGGTGAGCACGGCGGTGACGTTGGTGCCGTTCGGGTCCATCGAGCGGTCGGAGATGAAGACCAGGCTGACCAGGGTGGCGTGAAAGGACGGACCATGGCGGATCTCGTGCGGGCCGCGGTGCAGGTCGGACCGCGGCGGATCGAGATGCAGGAGTTTCCCCGGCCGGTGATCGGCCCGGACGACGGGCTGCTGCGCGTGGAGGCCAACGGGATCTGCGGCAGCGACGTCGAGACGTACAAGGGAAACCTCGGGCGGGGCAGGTATCCGGTGATCCCGGGACACGAGCCGCTCGGGATCATCGAGGAGATCGGCGAGCGGGCCGCGGCCCGGTGGGGCGTCTCGGTGGGCGACCGGGTGGCGCTGGAGGTGATCGTGCCGTGTCGGGCCTGTCATCTCTGCCTGACCGGACGCTACCAGTCGTGTCCTAACAGGACGATCGGTCACGGTGTGACGCCCACGAGCGTCGAGCCGTCGCTGTACGGCGGGTTCGCCGAGTACCTGTACCTGACGCCGAACGCCGTGCTGCACCCGGTCTCCCGGTCGTTACCGGCCAAGGTCGCCGCCATGTTCAACCCGTTGGGCGCCGGGGTGCGGTGGGCCTGCCACCTGGGCCAGGTCGGGTTGGGCGACACCGTCGTCGTGCTCGGCGCCGGGCAGCGGGGCCTGGCGGCCGTGATCGCGGCCCGGTCGGTCGGAGCGGGCACCGTGATCGTGACCGGGCTGGCCGTCGACGAGCACAAGCTGGCGCTGGCCCGGGAGTTCGGGGCCGACCACACGATCGTCGTGGACCGGGAGGACACCGTCGCCCGGGTCATGGAGATCACCGACGGGGTCGGCGCCGACGTGGTGCTGGAGCTGACGCCGATGGCCGCCGGCCCGGTGTCCGACGCGCTGCTGGCCGCCCGGCACGGCGGTCGCGTGGTGCTGGCCGGGCTCAAGGGTGGCGCGGAGATCCCGGTGCGCACCGACGTCATCATCAACCGGGCGCTGACCGTGGTGGGGGCGTTCGGGGTGGACGCCCGTGGCTACCGGCAGGCGATCCGGATCATCGAGTCCGGCCGGTTCCCGCTGGAGAAGCTGCACACGCACTCGTTCGGGCTGGACGAGACCGAACTGGCCATCCGGACGCTCGCCGGCGAGGTGCCCGGCGAGACCGCCGTGCACGTCAGTGTCCATCCGCAATAGTGTCCATCCGCGATCGTGAGGACTCGCCGTGCTGGTTGACGCCCACTGCCACATGCTGCCCAGGGACTACCCGGCCGACGCGCCGGCGTGCTTCCCCCGGATGGAGCCCGTCGACGGCGACACCGCCCGCCTGCTGGTCTTCGGCAAGACCCGGTTCACGGCCCGGGACGTGTTCTTCGAGGCGGCCCGCCGGGTCGAGGCGATGGACGCCTCCGGGGTGTCGGTGGAGGTGCTGACACCCATGCCGCCGCTGCTGCGCTACGACCTGCCGGCCGCGGACGGCCGCTCGCTGTGCCGTTACGTGAACGACTGTGTGGTGGCGCTGTGCGGTGAGGTGCCGGACCGGATGATCGGGTTCGGCATCGTCCCCCTGCAGGACCCCGACCTGGCCGCGGGGGAACTGTCCGGCCTGGTGGACCTGGGACTGCGCGGCGTGGAGATCGCCTCCAACGTGCTGGGCGTGTCGATCGGCGACGCCCGGTTCCTGCCGTTCTTCGCCGAGGCCGAGCGGCTGGGCCTGCCGGTGTTCGTGCACGCGATGCCGGCGGTGACCGACCGGCTGCCGATGAGCGCGATGGGAACCTACGTGGTGGGGCTGGAGGGCGCGCTGGCCGCCGCGTCGCTGATCCTGGGTGGCGTGGCGGAGAAGTGCCCGCGACTGCGGGTGTCGTTCAGCCACGCCGCGGGCGGCTTCCCGCTCATGGTGCCCAGGGCCCAGTACTTCTGGGGCGGCTCGTGGAACGAGGAACCCGTGGTGGCCGAGCGGGCCGTCGCGCACGACGACGGGCCGTCGCCGCTGGACTACGCCCGCCGCTTCTTCTACGACTCGCTGGTGTTCGACCGGCGGGCGATCCGCTACCTGCTGGACCTGCTCGGCCCGGACCACGTGCTGTTGGGCTCTGACTTCCCGGCCATGCCGAGGGAAGATCCCTTCGGCCGCACGGCCGGGTCGCTGGGACTGGACGACCAGGAGTGGGAGGCGGTGTCCTGGCGCAACGCGTTCCGGTTCCTGGGCTGCGAACCGCCCGCGTAGCACGCCGGTCAGCCTGCGGCCGGTGGCCGGCAAGTGCCCGGGTCGCCCAACGCGTTCTGGCTCTGGCCGCCACGATCTGGCACAAATGGGCCACCAACGCTCCGATCGAGCGCTCGCTGATCGCCCACGACGACTGCGAACGCAGGAATCAATCATCTAGGGTGACAGGGTGGGCGACCCACACATCCACGTGGACGTGAAGC
>DASZXM010000532.1:0-17432 GCA_035546415.1 Pseudonocardiaceae bacterium | reverse complement strand
CCGCGGCGCCGAACTGCTTCACCGCGTTCCCGTATCCCGCGTGACGCGAAAGGGGGCGGTCCGCCGGGCCGCCCCCACCTACACTGCTTCGGTGCGCAGCGAACATATCGGCCATGTGGTGTGGGACTGGAACGGCACGATCCTGGACGACAACGACGCCGTCGTGGCGGCCGTGAACACGGTGTGCACGGCGTTCGGCAGGGCACCAATCGACCTGGCGTTCTGGCGGTCGATCTACCGGCGCCCGCTGCTGGACTGCTACCAGGACCTGCTCGGCAGGCAACTGTCCGCCACGGACTGGGCCGACATCGACCGCGGCTACCACCGGGCCTACCGGGAACTGCTGTCCACCACCCGGCTCTCCCCGGGCATTCCGGGCGAACTGCGGCGGTGGCAGGCGGCCGGCCGGAGCCAGTCGCTGCTGTCCATGTGGTTCCACGACGAACTCGTCCCACTGGTCACCGAGTACGGCCTCGCCGATCTGTTCACCCGGATCGACGGGCTGCGGGTGGACGTCGGCGGCCACGGCAAGGCCACTCACCTGGCCGAACACCTCGCGGCGCTGGCCGTCGACCCGGCCGAGGTGCTGCTCATCGGTGACGTGCTGGACGACGCCGAGGCCGCCCGGGCCGCCGGCGTGCGCTGTGTGCTGGTCACGACCGGCGTGACGAGCCGGAAGGCGCTGGAGACCAGTGGTGTTCCGGTCGTCGACTCCGTCGGTGAGGCGCTCGCCGTCTACGCTTGACCGATCCTGTTGGTTTGATCACAGCCATGTTCGATCGTGATCCGCAAGGCGGCGCGTCACGGTCCCGTCACCGCTGGTCAGGGCTCCGCTGGCGCCGTTCACGCAGGTCACCGGCCCGCAATCAACATTGTGTGCACCAGATCGCGTGTGCGACTTGTCACAAACGGCCAGGCAGGGCAGTCTCGCGGTGAGAACGGGCGAACGAACGTCCGCACGGGTGGAGGTGGACATGGCAGCCACTGAGCACGTCGCGCTCAACCGGGCCATCGGTCAACTGCGGCAATGCGTCAGCGACCTGCGTTCGCGGTACGGCGACACGACGGACGTGCGCCGCCTGGCCAATGACGTGGAACGGCTTGACATCGACGCCGCCGACCTGGTCGCCCGCCCGACCCCGCCGAAACAACGCGACGGGCGGGATGGTAAACCCGAGGTAGTTGTGGTTCCAGACACACCGTACGACCCGGCGCTGTGGCACGGCGCCGACGACGAGGGCGTCGGGGGCGTGCACCGCCATCACTAGCTGAGGGCGGTCGTCACGTGATTCCACAACGGCGTGGTCATCACGAGACGAGGAGAAAATGACCCTCACTGGTGTGGGCGCTCCCGGTCGGGCGCGTATCGAGGCCAAGACGCTGCGGACCGACCGCTGGTGGTTCTCACCGGCTTGGCAGGCGGCTGTCCTCCTGGTCTGTGTCGTCTACCTGACGTGGGCCGTGCTGGTGAACGCGGACTACTTCTGGGAGCCGTACATCTCCCCGCTGTACTCGCCGTGCCTCACCGGCAACTGTCCAACGGGTGCGGGCTGGGGATGGTTCCCGAGCATCGCGCCGGTCACGCCGGGCCTGATCATCATCATCTTCCCGATGGGCTTCCGGCTGACCTGCTACTACTACCGGAAGGCGTACTACCGGGCGTTCTGGGGCTCGCCGCAGGCCTGCGCGGTCGCCGAGCCGCACAAGAAGTACAGCGGTGAGACGCGGTTCCCGCTGATCATGCAGAACGTGCACCGGTACTTCTGGTACATCGCCGTCGTCTTCGCCGTGATCCTCACCTACGACTGGGTGATCGCGTTCCGCAACCACGACGGCCAGTGGGGCCACGCCGGCATGGGCACCCTCGTGATGCTGATCAACATCGTGCTGATCTGGCTGTACACGCTGTCCTGCCACTCGTGCCGGCACATCATGGGCGGCAAGCTCAAGCACTTCTCGAAGCATCCGCTGCGCTACAAGTTCTGGCAGCAGGTGTCCTTCCTGAACGGTTACCACATGCAGTTGGCGTGGGCGTCGCTGCTGTGGATCTCGTTGACGGACCTGTACATCCGGCTGGTCGCCAGCGGCGCCATCACGGACCTGCGCTTCTTCTGATCTGGGTAGGGAAGAGATTCGATGACAGAGGTCGAGCGGCACGCGTACGACGTGCTGGTGATCGGGGCCGGCGGCGCCGGCCTGCGCGCCGCGATCGAGGCGCGGCAGCAGGGCATGCGCGTGGCCGTGATCTGCAAGTCGCTGTTCGGCAAGGCGCACACGGTGATGGCCGAGGGCGGCTGCGCGGCGTCGATGGGCAACGTCAACTCGAACGACAACTGGCAGGTGCACTTCCGTGACACCATGCGCGGTGGGAAGTTCCTGAACAACTGGCGGATGGCCGAGCTGCACGCCAAGGAGGCGCCGGACCGCGTCTGGGAGCTGGAGACCTACGGCGCGCTGTTCGACCGCACCAAGGACGGCAAGATCAGCCAGCGCAACTTCGGCGGGCACACCTACCCGCGGCTGGCGCACGTCGGTGACCGGACCGGCCTGGAGCTGATCCGCACCATGCAGCAGAAGATCGTGTCGCTGCAACAGGACGACCACAAGGCGACCGGCGACTACGAGGCCAACCTCAAGGTCTACGCCGAGTGCACCGTCACGGACCTGCTCAAGGACGGCGACCGGATCTCCGGCGCGTTCGCCTACTGGCGGGAGTCCGGCCGGTTCGTGCTGTTCGAGGCGCCGGCGATCGTGCTGGCCACCGGCGGCATCGGCAAGTCGTTCAAGGTGACGTCGAACTCGTGGGAGTACACCGGCGACGGGCACGCGCTGGCGCTGCGCGCGGGCGGCCGGCTGATCAACATGGAGTTCGTGCAGTTCCACCCGACCGGCATGGTCTGGCCGCCGTCGGTGAAGGGCATCCTCGTCACCGAGGGCGTGCGCGGTGACGGTGGTGTGCTGCGCAACTCCGAGGGCAAGCGGTTCATGTTCGACTACATCCCCGACGTGTTCAAGGGGCAGTACGCGGACAACGAGGAAGAGGCCGACCGCTGGTACACCGACCCGGACAACAACCGGCGCACGCCGGACCTGCTGCCCCGCGACGAGGTGGCCCGGGCGATCAACGCCGAGGTCAAGGCGGGCCGGGGATCACCGCACGGCGGCGTGTTCCTGGACATCTCCAGCCGCATGTCGGCCGAGGAGATCAAGCGCCGGCTGCCCTCGATGTACCACCAGTTCAAGGAACTGGCCGACGTGGACATCACGGCGGAGTCGATGGAGGTCGGCCCGACGTGCCACTACGTGATGGGCGGCATCGAGGTCGACCCGGACACCGAGGCCGCGGTCGGCGTGTCCGGTCTGTTCGCGGCCGGTGAGGTGGCCGGCGGCATGCACGGCTCCAACCGGCTGGGCGGCAACTCACTGTCCGACCTGCTGGTGTTCGGCCGCCGGGCCGGTGCCGGCGCCGCCGAGTACGTCGCCGGCCTGGCCGACAACCGGCCCGCGATCACCGACGCCGACGTCGACGAGGCCGCGCGCAAGGCCGTCACGCCGTTCGACGGTGACGGCGACGCGCCGGAGAACCCGTACACGGTGCACCACGACCTGCAGCAGATGATGAACGACCTGGTCGGCATCATCCGGCGGGAGGGCGAGGTCGCCCAGGCGGTCGCGAAGCTGGAGGACCTCAAGGCGCGGGCCAAGAAGGTCGGCGTCGAGGGCCACCGACAGTTCAACCCGGGCTGGCACCTGGCGCTGGATCTGCGCAACATGCTGCTGGTCAGCGAGTGCGTGGCGAAGGCGGCGCTGGAGCGTACCGAGAGCCGCGGCGGCCACACCCGCGAGGACCACCCGTCGATGCAGGCGGACTGGCGCAAGCAACTGCTGGTGTGTGTCGCCGAGGGCGACGGCATCCGCCTGTTCCACTCCGACCAGGTGCCGATGCGGCAGGACCTGCTGGACCTGTTCGAGCTGGACGAGCTGCAAAAGTACTTCACGCCGGGCGAGCTGACCGAGCACCGGAAGGAGCAGGGCTGACATGGCTTATCAAGGGCACTTCCGGGTCTGGCGCGGCGACGCGGACAAGGGCGAGCTGCAGGACTTCACCGTCGAGGTGAACGAGGGCGAGGTCGTCCTCGACGTCATCCACCGGCTGCAGGCCACGCAGACCCCGGACCTCGCGGTGCGGTGGAACTGCAAGGCGGGCAAGTGCGGTTCGTGCTCGGCGGAGATCAACGGCCGGCCGCGGCTGATGTGCATGACGCGGATGTCGACGTTCACCGAGGACGAGACCGTCACGGTCACGCCGATGCGGACGTTCCCGGTGATCCGGGACCTGGTCACGGACGTCTCGTTCAACTACGAGAAGGCCCGGGAGATCCCGGCGTTCCAGCCACCGGAGGGCGTCGCGCCCGGCGAGTACCGGATGCAGCAGATCGACGTGGAGCGGTCGCAGGAGTTCCGGAAGTGCATCGAGTGCTTCCTGTGCAACAACACCTGCCACGTGATCCGCGACCACGAGGAGAACAAGGAGCACTTCGCCGGCCCTCGGTTCCTGATGCGGATCGCCGAGCTGGAGATGCACCCGCTGGACGCGGCCGACCGGGTGCCGTCCGCGCAGGCCGACCACGGGCTCGGGTTCTGCAACATCACCAAGTGCTGCACCGAGGTGTGCCCGGAGGGCATCCACATCACGGACAACGCGCTCATCCCGATGAAGGAGCGCGTCGTGGACCGCAAGTACGACCCGCTGACCCGGCTGTTCCGCCGGAACAAGTAACGCCACTCGTCGTCCCCCTCTTGTGTCAGACTGCTGAAACACGCGGGAGGGGGACGACGTGCGCATGCTGCTGGTCGAGGACGACGACCAGGTGGTCGAGGCCCTGGTGCCAGCGTTGCACCGGCGCGGATTCACCGTCGACCGGATGGCCGAGGGCGCGGGCGTGCTGGACCGGCTGCTCGGCGTCGACGTCATACTGCTGGACCTGCGGCTGCCCGACATGGACGGTGTCGTCCTGTGCCGCCGCATCCGGGCGATCAGCGACGTGCCGATCATCGTGGTGTCCGCATTGGGCGATGTGGCCGACCGCATCCTGGGCCTGCACGCGGGCGCGGACGACTACATCGTCAAGCCGTACGACGAAGGCGAGCTGGTGGCGCGCGTGCATGCTGTGCTGCGCCGCGGTGGTGGCGCCCATCCGCCGGTCGGCACCAGCGGTGAGGTGATCGCCGTCGGGGACGTGGAGATCCACCTGAGCCGGCACGAGGTGACCGTCGACGGCCGGCCGGTCGACCTGCCCCGCAAACAGTTCCAGCTGCTGTCACTGGTCGCGCAGGCAGGCGGCGCCGTGTGCACGCGGGAGCGGATCATGGTGGAGGTGTGGCCGACCAAGCCGACCGGTCAGGAGACCGAACTGGACCGCCACGTCGACCTGCTGCGCCAGGCGTTGGACAGACCGTGGGTGGTGGAAACGGTCTACGACGTCGGCTACCGGTTGGGCCGTCCGCCAGCGGGGCGCTGAGGTCGTGCCGTGCGGAACCGACTCCTGGCCATCGTCACGTCCCTCGTGGTGCTCGTCGTCATCGGCCTCGGCGCGCCGCTGGCGGCGAGCGTGGCGGGCTCGGAGAGCCAGCAGCTGTTCCTGGACCGGCTGACCGACACCGAGGGTTTCGCGTCCATGGCCCAGCAGGCGCTGTCCACGGGTGACGCGGACGCGCTGGGCCAGGCGCTGCGCCGGTACGAGCAGGTCTACGGCGTCCAGGCCGTGGTCGTGGACACCAGCACGGACGTCAAGGCCCGGTCGCTGACACCGGTCGACATCGGTGACGCCGACGTGCATGCCGCGATCGAGGCGGCACTGGCCGGGCGGGCACCGCAGAGCGGCCCGGCGCTGCTGCCGTGGCGCACGGCACCACTGGTGGTGGCCGAACCGGTGCTGCTGGACGGCGAACTGCTCGGCGTCGCGGTCACGGTGTCCCGCACCGACCGGGTGCGCGAGACGGTGATCGGCTGGTGGAGCGCGCTGGCGGCGGGCGCGATCATCGCGATGGCACTGGCGGTGCTGGCCGCGCTGCCGGTGGTGCGCTGGGTGCTGCGCCCGGTGCAGCGCCTGGACGACGCGACGGCGCACCTGGGCGCCGCGGTCGTGAAGGGCGAGGAGGTCGACCCGATCGGCGCGTCCGGTGGCCCACCGGAGCTGCGCAGGCTGTCATCGTCCTTCGACCAGCTGGCCGCGACGGTGAGCGACACGCTCGCCGCACAGCGGGCGTTCGTGGCCGACGCGTCGCACCAGCTGCGCAACCCGCTCACGGCGCTGCGGTTGCGGCTGGGCAACCTGTCCGGCCACCTGGCGCCGGAGGCCGTCGAACACCAGACGGCCGCGATCGCCGAGGCCGACCGCCTGGGCCGGATCCTGGACGAACTGCTGGCGATGGCGCGCGCCGAGTCGGGCAGCGTGGAACCGGTCGAAGTGGACGTCGACCAGGTCGTGAAGCAACGGGTCGCGGGCTGGCAGGCGGTGGCGGCGCACCGGAACGTGTCGCTGGTCCTGGCCGGCGAGCCGGGCGGCCGGGCGTTGGTGCCGCCACGCGGGTTGGAGGCGATCCTGGACGCGTTGCTGGAGAACGCGCTGAAGTTCACCGGCGACGGAACCCTGGTGGAGGTGGAGGTGCGGCGCGGCGACGACCGGGTGTCGGTGTCGGTCCGCGACCGTGGGCCGGGCCTGAAGCCGGAGGAACTGCCCAGGGCCACGGACCGGTTCTGGCGGAGCCGGGAGCACCAGAACGTGCACGGCACCGGGCTCGGCCTGGCGATCGTGCGGCGGATCGTGGAACGTGCGTCGGGTGCGGTCGAGGTGTCGGCGCCGGCGGGTGGTGGCCTCCTGGTCCGGGTGGAGTTGCCGGCTGCGGGGTGAGCGGGGCTCAGTGTGCGGCGTGGTGGAGGTGGATCACGCCGTTGTCGAGGTGGTGTTTGTACAGCGGTTTCTGGTCGGGGCGGATGTTGTGGGGTGAGCGGGGGCTCAGTGCACGGCGTGGCGCAGGTAGACCACGCCGTTGTCGAAGCGGTGTTCGTCCAGCAGTTCCAGGTCGAGTCGGACGCCGTCGGGGAAGAACCGGGTGCCGCCGCCGACGCTCACCGGGTTGAGGAACACGCGGATCTCGTCGACCAGTCCGGCGCGGAACGCCTGTGCCGCCAGGCCGGCGCCGCCGATGCTCAGGTCCCGGTCGGCCGCTGCCTTCATCGCCCCCACCGCCTCCGGGTCGAACGTCCGCTCCAGCCGGGTCCGCGTGCTGGTCACCGCCGGCAACGTCGTCGAGTAGACGATCTTTTCCGCGGCCCGCCACAGGTCGGCGAAGTCCGCCACCTCCGGCTGGTCCGCCTGCGGCTCAACGGTTTCCCAGAACACCATCGTGTCGTACAGCCGCCTGCCGTACAGGTACGTGCCGATCGGGCGTTCCAGGTCGTTGACGAACGCGTGCACCTCGCGGTTGGGCGCGCTCCAGTCGAAACCGCCCGTCTCGTCGTTGATGTAGCCGTCCAGTGACGTCAGTGCCGTGGCGATCAGCTTGGCCACCCGAATCCCCCCTCAGTCCTGTTGTCCGGGCGTGAGCAGGCCGCGTTCGTAGCCGATCGCGACCGCCGCCGCCCGGTCGTTGACGCCGAGCTTGGCGTAGATGTGCAGCAGGTGTGTCTTCACCGTGGCCTCGCTGACGAACAGCCGTTTCGCCGCGTCCCGGTTGGTCACACCGCGCGCCACCAACGCCAGTACCTCCAGTTCCCGCGGGCTGAGCGCCGATACCGGCGCCGGCCCGACCTTGTTCATCAACCGTCGCGCCACTGTAGGCGCGAGCACCGACTCTCCCCGGGCCGCGGCGCGCACCGCGCGGATCAGGTCGTCGCGGGGCGCGTCCTTCAACAGGTATCCCGTGGCACCCGCCTCGATCGCGGGCAGCACGTCGCTGTCGGTGTCGAACGTCGTCAGCACCAGCACCCGCACCGCCGGGGCGGCGTCCCGCAGTTCGGCGATGGCCCGGAGACCGCCCATCCCGGGCATCCGCAGGTCCATCAGCACGACGTCGACAGCCACCTGCCGGGCCAGCGCCAGCGCCGCCGTCCCGTCGCCGGCCTCGCCGACCACCTCGAAGCCGGGGTCGTCGGCGAACACACCCCGCAGCCCGTCCCGCACGACCGGGTGGTCGTCCACGATCAGCAACCGGATCGCACTCATGCACCCTCCTGGGAGATCGCCGGCACGGTCGCGTTGACCGTGGTGCCGTCGCCCGGTGTGCTCTCGATCTCCAGCGCGCCCGCCATCCGCAGCAGCCGGCGCCGCATCGACGTCAACCCGTAGCCGTGGCCGGTTCCGGTGTAGCCGACGCCGTCCGGGTCGAAGCCGATGCCATCGTCGCGCACGTCCAGCACCACCACGTCGTCCATATAGGACAGTGTGATGCCGACCCGGCCGGCCGCCGCGTGCTTGGCGACGTTGGCCAGCGCCTCCGACACCACCCGGAACAGCGTGATCTCCAGGTCCGGCAGCAGCGGTCGGGCGTCACCGGTGACGGCCACCGCCGCCGGCACGCCACATCCGGCGCTCCACTCGCCGGCCAACTGCCGCACCGCCTCCGGCAGCCGCGCGTCGGCCAGTGGCGCAGGCGCCAGCGTCCGCACCGAGCGGCGCGCCTCGGCCAGGCTGTCGCGGGCCAGTGTCCGGGCCGCGTCCAGGTGGTCGTTCCAGTGGCCGGCGTGCTCGGCCGCCTCCAACTGGGTCACGATGCCGGCCAGGCCCTGCGCGATCGTGTCGTGGATCTCGCCGGCCATCCGCTGCCGCTCGTCCAGCATCCCCGCCTCCCTGGCCTGCACCAGCAGTTGCGCGTGCAGGCCGGCGTTCTCGGCGAGCGTGGCCTCCAGTTCGGCCATGAGGGTGCGGCGGCGCTCCCGCGCGTCGGCCAGTTTCGCGCTCAGGAACGCGAAACCACCGGTGCCGAACGTCTGCAGGCAGATCAGGAACACGTACAGCGAGATCGCGGTGAACGTCGGTGCCGGCAGCCCGCCGGGGATCGTGTAGATCATCACCGACGACAGGAACGCGACCACGAACGCCCACAGCGTCGGCAACGCGATGAACGCCTGCACGAACCCGGTCACGACGAACGCGACGAAGAACGGCGACCGCGTGGTCAGCACGCCCTCCAGGACCAGCAGCCCGCCGAAGTACAGCAGCACCAACCACAGCCGCCTGCGCTGCGCCCGCTCCACCGACGGGAAGCCGAAGCGCAGCCACGGCACGGCCACCGCGGCCAGCGCCAGCAGGCCGATCCTGTCCGGCCACGTCTGGCCCGGCTGGGCCAGCGCGATCACCGCCGAGATGCCGAGCACCAGGTAGGGGAGCACGTCGACCAACCGGACGAAGCGCTCCTCCCACCGCCGCTCGTCGTCAGACGGCTGCACGCCGTGTCACTCCCACCGGAACAACCTAGCCGCCGCCGCGCCGAAGACCAGCGCACAGCCGACCAGCACGGCCAGGTGCAGCAATTGCGGCCAGTGGCCGGTGGTCGAGTCCTGCATCGCCTGGGCGGCCGCGCCCATCGGCGTGAAGTCGCTGATGTGCCGCAGGACCGCCGGCATCGACGCACGGGGCAGCCACAGCCCGGCGAAGAACAGGTTGGCGAAGAACAACACCATCGCGATCGCGTTCGCCGTCTTCGCGCTCGGTGCGACGGCCGTGACGAACAGGCCCAGCCCGAGCAGCGCGGCCGCCGCCAGCACCAGCGTCAGCACGAAACCACCGGCCTGCCGGGGCAGCGTGACGTCGAACCCCAGGCGCGCCACCAGCAGGATCGCCACCAGCGATACCACGGCCGCGGCCACGTTGATCGCGCCCTGGCTGCCCAGCAGCCGCCAGGGTGCGACCGGCGTCGTGGCCAGCCGGCGCAGGATGCCCTTCTCGCGGTACGTGGCGAGCACGCTGGGCAGCGCGTTGACCAGCAGCGCGGCGAAGCCGAAGCAGATCATGATCGGCACGTACTCGTCCAACGTGCTCAGCCCGCCCAGTTCCGGCTTGACCGTGCGGAAGCCCGGGATGCAGCCGAGCACCACCAGCAGCGCGGGCGGGAACAGCAAGCCCCACAACACGTTGGACGGTTCGCGCAGGAACAGCTTCAGTTCGGTCGCGGTCAGTTTGGCGAACATCTCGATTCTCCTCAGTGTCCGGTCAGTTCAACGAAGGCGTCGTCCAGCCCGGCCTGCTCGGTCCGCAGGTCGGCGACGACGATCCGGTTGCGGGCCAGCGCGCCCATCACGGCGCCGACCAGGTCTCCGCTGCCGGTGACCTCGACGGTGTCACCGCGCCGCCGCACGCCGGTGACCTCGGGCAACGCGGTCAGCAGGCCTTCGGACAGCTCGCCGGACGTGCGGAACCGCACCCGCCGCCTGCCGCCCACCCGGTCCACCAGACCGGCGGGCGTGTCGATCGCCACGACGCTGCCGCGGTCGATCAGCGCGAGCCGGTCGCACAGCCGCTCCGCCTCCGCCATGAAGTGCGTGACCAGCAGGATCGTCACGCCGGATGCCCGCACGTCCTCGATCAGGTCCCACGTGTCCCGGCGCGCCTGCGGGTCCAGCCCGGTGGTCAGTTCGTCCAGCACGGCGATCTTCGGGTTGCCGACCAGGGCCAGCGCGATGGACAGCCGCTGCTGCTGGCCGCCGGACAGCTTCCGGTACTGGGTGCGCTGCTGGCCGGTCAGACCCAGGACGTCCAGCAGTTCCCGCCAGTCGCGCGGGTCCGGGTAGAACGACGCGTACAGCTCCATCGCCTCGCGCACCCGCAGCTTCTCCTGCAGCGCGCTCTCCTGGAGCTGCGCGCCGACCAGCCGGTGCACCTCCTGCCGGTCAGTGACCGGGTCGTGCCCGAACACCCGCACCGTGCCGCCGTCCGGCGAACGCAACCCCTCGACGCACTCGACGGTCGTGGTCTTCCCGGCGCCGTTGGGCCCCAGGATGCCGAAGATCTCCCCGTGCTCCACTGTGAACGACACGTCCCGCACGGCCACGTGCTCCCCGTAGCTCTTGCGCAGGCTGTCGACCTCGATGACTGGCATGCGTACGAGAATGCTGCGGGATGCCCGGTTCGCGGATCGACCTGTCGGCCACAGTGGCGGTGGATGCCGGCATCCACCGATCGGTGGATGCCGTCAGATCTTGGCGTTCCGGTAGTAGGTCACGGCACCGGGATGCAGTGGCACCGGGCCGGTGAAGATCGCGTTGTGGATGTCGATGCCCAGCGCGGCGTGCGGGTTGACGCCCGCCAGCACGTCCGTCGCGCTGAACAACCCGCTGACCAGCGCCTGCGCCACGTCGTCGGGCATCCGGTCGGTGACCAGCAGGAAGTTCGGGACGGTGATCGTGGTCACCTGCCTGTGCAGGCCGTACGTGCCGGCGGGCACGACGGCGGTGTCGTAGACCGGGTACTTGTCGTGCATCGCCTGCGCCACACCGGACAGGTCGAGCAGGCGGATCGGCGTGGTCTTCGACAGCGCCGTGATGCTCCCGGTGGCCAGTCCACCGGACCAGAAGAACGCGTCGATACGGCCGGCCCGCAGCGCGCTGATCGAGTCGTTCACGCCCAGCCTCACCGACGTCATGCCGTGCACGCCCGCGACCTGCAGGATGCGCTGCGCCACCAGCGTGACCTGCGAGTCCGGCTCGCCGATCGACACCCGGTGCCCGGCAAGGCCGGCGAGCGACGTGATCGGGGCGTCGGCGCGGACGACGACCTGGATGTAGTCGTCGTAGATCCGGGCCAGTGCGCGCAGCTTCCCGGCACCGGTGGCCGGGACGGCGTCCGCGCTGCTGAACGCGATGTCGGCGGACCCGTCGTCGAGCAGGCCGATGTTCTGCGTGCTGCCCGCCGTGTGCAGTACCCGAGGCACCGGGATGTCCATCTGGTCGGCCCAGATGCCGGACAGTTTCCGGGCGATCGGGTAGTACACGCCGTCGGTGTTGCCGGCGGCGATCGTCAGGCGCAGGTTGCCGAACCGGCTCTGGCAACCGGCCAGCACGGACCCGGCCATGAGCAGGGCGAGCACCAGTGCCACCCGACTCGCCCGTACCAGCATCGGCCCATAGTGCCAGCCATCAGCCGGTCACCTGGCCTGATTCGTCCGGTGAGCCCCGGAGACTACCCTTGACAACGTGGGTGACGCAGTGGGCACCAGGTCGTACGAGATCCGCACGTACGGGTGCCAGATGAACGTGCACGACTCCGAGCGGCTGGCCGGCCTGCTGGAGAGTGCGGGATACACGCCGGTGGCCGACGACGGCACACCGGACGTCGTCGTGTTCAACACCTGCGCGGTCCGGGAGAACGCGGACAACAAGCTGTACGGCAACCTCGGACACCTCTATCCGGTCAAGCAGGCCAATCCGGACATGCAGATCGCCGTCGGCGGCTGCCTGGCGCAGAAGGACCGGGGCGACATCGTCCAGCGCGCGCCCTGGGTGGACGTGGTGTTCGGCACGCACAACATCGGCTCGCTGCCCACGCTGCTGGAGCGGGCCCGGCACAACGCGGCCGCCGAGGTGGAGATCCTGGAGTCGCTGGAGGTGTTCCCGTCGACACTGCCGGCCCGCCGCGACTCGGCGTACTCCGGCTGGGTGTCGATCTCGGTGGGCTGCAACAACACCTGCACGTTCTGCATCGTGCCCTCGTTGCGCGGCAAGGAGAACGACCGACGGCCGGGCGAGGTGCTGGCCGAAGTGGAGGCGCTGGTCGCCGAGGGCGTGCTGGAAGTCACGCTGCTGGGCCAGAACGTGAACTCCTACGGCGTGGAGTTCGGTGACCGGTTCGCGTTCGGCAAGCTGCTGCGCGCCTGCGGTGGCATCGACGGCCTGGAGCGCGTCCGGTTCACCTCCCCGCACCCCAGGGACTTCACCGACGACGTGATCGCGGCGATGGCCGAGACGCCGAACGTGTGCCACTCGCTGCACATGCCGCTGCAGTCCGGTTCGGACGGTGTGCTGCGCGCCATGCGCCGCTCCTACCGGTCCGAGCGCTACCTGGGCATCCTGGCCAACGTGCGGGCCGCCATGCCGGACGCGGCGATCACCACGGACATCATCGTCGGCTTCCCCGGTGAGACCGAGGCGGACTTCCAGGCGACGCTGGACGTGGTGCGGGAGGCCAGGTTCTCCAGCGCGTTCACGTTCCAGTACTCCAAGCGTCCCGGCACGCCGGCCGCGGACATGGCGGACCAGGTGCCGAAGGAGGTCGTGCGGGAGCGCTACGACCGGCTGATCGCCGCGCAGGAGGAGATCTCCTGGGACCTGAACAAGGCCCTGGTCGGCACGACGGTGGAACTGCTGGTGGCGGAGGGCGAGGGCCGCAAGGACGCGGCGACGCACCGGATGTCCGGCCGCGCCCGGGACGGCCGCCTGGTGCACTTCACGCCCGGCGACGCGGACATCCGCCCCGGTGACGTGGTCACCACGACCGTCACCTACGGCGCCCCGCACCACCTGGTCGCGGACGCCCCGGTGCTGTCCCACCGACGCACCAGGGCGGGCGACAACTGGGCCGACGGCGTGCGGCCGAAGACGTCGGGCGTGAGCCTGGGCCTGCCGTCGTTCGGTGCGCCCGCGAAGCCCGTCAGTACGGAAGGATGTGCGGTTCGGTGAACGACGAGTCGCCGGAGGAGTTGGCCGAGCTCCAGGCGGAGATCGACCGGGTGGAGAGCGGCCTGATGCGCCGGATCGACCCGGGTGCGCGTGCCCTGGTGATCTCGGTGTGCGTGCTGGTGCTCGCGATCTGCGGCGTGCTGCCGTGGGTGGACGGCACGCCCGGCTGGGAGGTCCTGTTCGACCAGGGTGGCGGCGTCGGCAAGGTGGACATCCTGCCCAGGGTGTTCGCGATCGGCGTGTTCCTGTTCGGCTTCCTGGGTTCCGCGCTGGCACTGGGCGTGCGCCGCTGGTCGGTGGCGTGGGCCTCGACGCTGGGCACCGGCCTGTTCACGGTGCTGGGCCTGGTGTCGATCTGGTCGCAGCAGACCAGCACCAGCCACCTGGCGGGCCCCGGCCCCGGTCCGGGCCTGATCCTGTCGGTGATCGCGATGTTCGTGCTGGTGGTGTGCTGGGTGCGGGTCGTGTGGAGCCGCCCCGGCGGCGTGTTCACCCACAGCACCGACTAGCGGAGCAGCTCGATCACCTGCGCGAACCCGGCCATGCTGGGCTCCAGGATGCCGACGTAACCGAGCCCGAACTCCGCACGCAGCCGCAGCAGCTCGTCGGCGACCTGCCGCGCCGATCCGACCAGCACGCCGGGCAGCGCCAGGATCTGCTCGTCGGTCAGCCCCGGCCGCAGAAACCTGGCCATGCTCAGGTCGGGCGTGCCGGTGCCCACGCTCACCTGGAAGAAGAACAGGTTCAGCTCCAGGTCGGCGAACCGGTCCCCGGCCGCGTCGCGCAGCACGTCCACCCGGCGTGCGAGCGCCTGGTCCGCCGTTTCGCCGCCGACCAGTTCGTTGACGATCAGGCCGACGATGTCGGCCTCGCGGGCGGCCAGCCGCAGCATGCGGTCACCGCTGCCGGCCAGCATCAGCGGCGGCATCGGGTCCAGTTGCTCGCGCAGTCGCGCGACGGTGTCGGCCAGGTGGTCGATGCGCTTGCCCGGAGCCAGGAACGGCAGCCCGGCCGCGGTGAACTCGGCCTCGTTGTAGCCCGTGCCCAGCCCCAGTTCGAACCGGCCGTCGGTGAGCCGGTGCAGGTCGGCCACGTCCCTGGCCAGCAGCGCCGGCCGGTAGAACCCGGCGTTGAGCACGTAGGTGCCCACCCGCAGGTTCGTCGCGTCGGCCGCCGACGTCAGGGCCGGGAACGGCGCCGGCAGATGGAGGTGGTCGGGCACCAGCACGATGTCGAAACCGAGGTCTTCGGCCCGCTTCGCCTTGGCCTGCCACTCGTCGCGGGAGGTCGTGCCGGTCAGGGTGACGCCGAAACGGAACGGACGGGAAGTCATGAAGCGGACGGTAGCCGGGTGGACCGACAGTCAGCGCAGCACGTGGCGTAGGACGCTCAGGTCGGGTCCGGCAACCGTGGTCGTGCTATGCCGGGAAACGTCCGTGCCGCCCGGCTCCGCCGGCGAACCGGTTCATGCCGTCCAGCGACTCGGCGAGGGACACGGTGCCGTGGCGGAACTCGACGGCCATCGCGTCGGCCTCGTCCAGGCCGTCCTGCTCCAGGACGGACAGCCGATCCTGCCGCATGCAGGTCTGCGGGAACGCGGCCAGCCGCGCCGCCAGTTCCTCGGCCGCCGCCCGCGCCCGGCCGGTCGGCACGACCCGGTTGACCAGCCCGAACGACAGTGCTTCGCGGGCGTCGACCGGGCGGCCGGTGAGGATCATGTCCATCGCCCTGCTGGTGCCGATGAGCCGGGGCAGGCGCACGGTGCCGCCGTCGATCAGCGGCACGCCCCACCGCCGGCAGAACACGCCGAACACGGCGTCCTCCTCGGCGACCCGGAGATCGCACCACAGCGCCAGTTCCAGGCCGCCGGCCACCGCGTGTCCGGCGACGGCGGCGATCACCGGTTTGGTCAGCCGCAGCCGGGTCGGCCCCATCGGCCCGTCACCGGTGGGTTCGACGCGGTTGGGGCGGCCGGCGGCGGCGGCCTTCAGGTCGGCGCCCGCGCAGAACGTGCCACCGTCGCCGTAGAGCACGGCGACCGACGCGTCGGGGTCGGCTTCGAACGCGCGGAACGCGGCGGCCAGTTCGGCGGCGGTGGTGGCGTCGACCGCGTTGCGCACGTCCGGCCGGGACAGCACCACGGTGGTCACCGCTCCGACACGTTCACTCGTAACCGTCACGGGCCGCACCTTTCCGCCGGGCTGTTGCTGAAGGTGTGAATCACTGCTTCACTGCTATGGTGCCCTACCGCACAACCCCGGCGGTCCAGGCACGGCTGGACGCCCAACGCCAGTCCATCATCGCGGCCGCGATCGCGGTGCTGTCCGACATCGGCTACGGCGGTTGTTCCGTCGCGGCGGTGGCCGCGCGTGCCGGTGTGGCCACCGGCACCGTGTACAAGCACTTCGCCAGCAAGACCGATCTGGTCGGCGAGGTGTTCGACCAGGTCGTCAAGGGTGAGGTCGCGGCGGTCGCGGCCGCGGGCGCGGTGCCCGCGCATCCGGCCGACCGGATCGTCGCGGTGCTGCGCACGTACGCGCGCCGGGCGCTGAAGGTGCCCAGGCTGGCGTACGTGCTGCTGGCCGAGCCGGTGGACAACCACGTGGAGGCGAAACGCCTGGAGTTCCGGCGTGCCTACCAGGACATCATCGCCGACATCGTCGCGGACGGCGTTCACACCGGCGACCTGCCGGGACAGGACGCGAAGGTCACGGCGGCCGCACTGGTCGGCGCGTACGGCAATGTCATGCTGGGCCCGTTGACGTCGGCGAACCCGCCGGAGGAAACCGTCGCGGCGCTGGTCGAGTTCACCCTGCGAGCACTGGGAGGTCACCATGAGCCCCACCCATGAGGTCACCAACCAGGTCCCGCCGCTGGTCGACTTCAACACGGCGGCACACCCGGCGCTGCTGGCCGGCCTGGAACGCGAGGGTGCGGCCTGGGCGGTGGACGAGGTCACCGAACTCGGTGCGTTCGCCGGATCCCAACAGGTCCAGGAGTGGGCGCGCCTGGCCGAGCGGACACCACCGGTCCTCCAGACGCACGACCGCTACGGCCACCGGATCGACGAGGTGGAGTACACGCCCGCGTATCACGAGCTGATGCGCGCGGCGGTGGCGAACGGCGTACACGCCAGCGCGTGGGCGGACGACCGCCCGGGTGCCCACGTGGCCCGCGCGGCCCGCATGATCGCGTGGAGCCAGACAGATGCAGGGCACACGTGCCCGATCTCCATGACGTACTCGGCGGTGCCGGCCCTACGCCACCAGCCGGACCTGGCCGCCCGCTACGAGAACCTGCTGACGAGCAGGGACTACGACTTCGGCCTGCGCGAGCCGAGCACGAAACGCGGCCTGATCGCGGGCATGTCGATGACGGAGAAACAGGGTGGCTCGGACGTCCGCGCGAACACGACGTCGGCGCGACGTGCGGCGGACGGCGCGTACCGCATCGTGGGCCACAAGTGGTTCACGTCGGCCCCGATGTCGGACATGTTCCTGACGCTCGCCCAGGCACCGGGCGGCCTGTCGTGCTTCCTGCTCCCCAGGGTGCTGCCCGACGGCACCCGCAACCCGATCCGCTTGCAGCGCCTGAAGGACAAGCTGGGCAACAAGTCGAACGCGTCGGCGGAGATCGAGTACGAGGACGCGACGGGTTGGCTCGTGGGCGAGGAGGGCAGGGGAGTCCGCACCATCATCGACATGGTCAACATGACCCGTCTGGACTGCGTCCTGGGCACGACGAGCGGCATGCTCAC
>DASZXM010000531.1:0-6653 GCA_035546415.1 Pseudonocardiaceae bacterium | reverse complement strand
GGCGTACCCGGACACGCTGGTCGGCACGGACAGCCACACCACCATGGTCAACGGCCTGGGCGTGCTGGGCTGGGGCGTGGGCGGCATCGAGGCCGAGGCCGCGATGCTGGGCCAGCCGGTGTCCATGCTGATCCCGCGCGTCGTCGGTTTCAAGCTGCACGGTGAACTGCCGGCAGGCGCGACGGCGACCGACCTGGTGCTGACGATCACCGAGATGCTGCGCCTGCACGGCGTCGTCGGGAAGTTCGTCGAGTTCTACGGCTCCGGCGTGTCGGCCGTGCCGCTGGCCAACCGCGCCACGATCGGCAACATGAGCCCGGAGTTCGGCTCCACCTGCGCGATCTTCCCGATCGACGCGGAGACCGTCGAGTACCTGAAGTTCACCGGCCGGTCCGCCGCGCAGGTCGCGCTCGTCGAGGCGTACGCCAAGGAGCAGGGCCTGTGGCACGACCCGGCCGCCGAGCCGCGCTACTCCGAGCACCTGGAACTGGACCTGGCCGCGGTCGTGCCGTCGATCGCCGGTCCCAAGCGGCCGCAGGACCGCATCGAGCTGTCCCACGCCAAGCGCGCGTTCCGCGACGTCCTGGGCAACTACACCAAGGACGTGACCAAGGAGGACGCCGTCGACGAGGCCGTCGAGGAGTCGTTCCCGGCCAGTGACTCGCCCGCGTACTCGTCGGCGGCCAACGGGGCGACCGGGCGGCCGAGCCGGCCGACGAAGGTCACCGTGGACGGCAACACGTTCGAGATCGACCACGGCGCCGTCGCCATCGCCGCGATCACGTCCTGCACCAACACGTCCAACCCGTCGGTGATGATCGGCGCGGCGCTGCTGGCCAAGAAAGCCGTGGAGCGCGGCCTGAACCGCAAGCCGTGGGTGAAGACGACGCTGGCGCCGGGCTCGAAGGTGGTCATGGACTACTACGAGCGCGCCGGCCTGCTGCCCTACCTGGAGAAGCTGGGCTTCAACCTGGTCGGCTACGGCTGCACCACGTGCATCGGCAACTCCGGCCCGCTGCAGGACGAGATCTCCGCCGCCGTGAACGACGCGGACCTGGCGGTCGTGTCGGTGCTGTCGGGCAACCGGAACTTCGAGGGCCGGATCAACCCGGACGTGAAGATGAACTACCTGGCCAGCCCGCCGCTGGTGGTGGCGTACGCGCTGGCCGGCTCGATGGACGTGGACCTGGCCACCGAGCCGCTGGGCACCGACACCGACGGCAAGCCGGTGTTCCTGAACGACATCTGGCCGTCGCCGCAGGAGATCCAGGACGTCGTCGCCTCGGCGATCTCGTCGGAGATGTTCACCTCCGACTACGCCGACGTGTTCGCCGGTGACGACCGCTGGCGCTCGCTGCCCACGCCAACCGGCACGACGTTCGAGTGGGCCGACGACTCGACGTACGTGCGCAAGCCCCCGTACTTCGAGGGCATGCGGAGCGAGCCGAGCCCGGTGACCGACATCAGCGGCGCGCGTGTGCTGGCGCTGCTGGGCGACTCGGTCACCACCGACCACATCTCCCCCGCCGGTGCCATCAAGGTCGACTCGCCCGCCGGCAAGTACCTGACCGAGCACGGCGTCGAGCGCCGCGACTTCAACTCCTACGGGTCCCGGCGCGGCAACCACGAGGTGATGATCCGCGGCACGTTCGCCAACATCCGGCTGCGCAACCTGCTGCTGGACGACGTGCAGGGCGGCTTCACCCGCAACTTCCTGGCCGGCGGCGAGCAGACCACGATCTACGACGCGTCCGTCGCCTACGCCGAGGCGGGCGTGCCGCTGGTCGTGCTGGCGGGCAAGGAGTACGGCTCGGGCTCGTCGCGTGACTGGGCGGCCAAGGGCACGTCGCTGCTGGGCGTGCGGGCGGTGATCGCCGAGTCGTTCGAGCGCATCCACCGGTCCAACCTGATCGGCATGGGCGTGCTGCCGCTCCAGTTCCCGGCCGGCAAGACGGCCGCCGACCTGAACCTGACCGGTGCGGAGACGTTCGACATCAGCGGTGTCACGGCGCTGAACGACGGCGACACCCCGGCGACGGTGAAGGTCACGGCCACGAAGGACGACGGTTCGACGGTCGAGTTCGACGCGGTCGTCCGGATCGACACCCCCGGCGAGGCCGACTACTACCGCAACGGCGGCATCATGCAGTACGTGCTGCGCAAGATGCTGCGCGGCTGACAGCCGCGGCACGACGGGCGGGGCGGCCGATTTCGGCTGCCCCGCCCGTTTTCCGCTGGTCAGGCGAGCAGCTCGCCGGGCCGGTGATCGACATCGGCCGGTGGGCGCTACCGGGTCAACGGCGCCGCGGCGGCCGTCGGCCCGCGCAGTGCGGCCGTCGGCCACGTCTCCATGCGGTAGGCGCTGTCCCAGAACAGCCATTCGTACTCGGTAGCCCGGGCGAACGCGGCGAACATCGCGTCCCGCGTCCGGTCGTCGGCGGCGGCAGCGGCGGCGTCCACGGCGCGCCGGCAGATGCGCACCGACTCGGCGAACTCGTCGTCGGCGTACGTGTCGATCCACGCCAGGTACGGGTTGTCGGCGCCCGGCCGCAGCGACGCCAGGATCTCGGTGCCGACGTTCTGGTAGACCCAGAAACACGGCAGCAGTGCGGCGATCAGCTCGGCGTAGCTGCCGGTCTGCGCCGTGGCGAGCAGGAACGACGTGTAGGCCAGGCAGGTCGGCGACGTCTCGATCGCCACCTGGTCGGCCTCGGTCATGCCGAACCGGTCGAAGTAGCCGTCGTGCAACGACCGCTCCACGACGATCGACTCCTGTGCGGCACCGGCGAAGAAGGCGACGTCGCCGGTGGCGCCCGCCTTCGCGGCGGCCACCGCGAGCGCCCGCGCGAAGCCGACCAGGTACCGCGCGTCCTGCACGAGGTAGAACTGGAACCGCTGCGGCGACAGCGATCCGGCGGCGAGTTCGGCGTTGAACGGCAGTTCGGTCATCGCCCGCTGGAGTCGCTCGGTGCGCTGCCAGGCCGTGGCACAGAATCCGGTCACCCGCCCATCATGCCGCGCCGGTTCGCGCGCCGGACGCGGAACCTAACGGTCTGGTCACAGGCCGCCTGCGACACCGGGTGTCAGTCGGGCCATACCACTAGGCCGATCAGGCGATTCGTCGGCCACTGCCGAACGTTGCGTGGCCATGCCTCTCACCAGCCAGTACGGTCGACATCATGGCCCAGACCACGTCCACCCAGGCCGTCGTGTCGGCGCGGAACCATGCCCATGGCAAACGTCCTTTAGGGACGGTCCACTGGAGATCTGGCCAGCATGTCCCAGCAGGACCGACAGGAGATTTCACCGGCCTCGGGAAAATGCGATCCACCAATGGAAACGGGCATTTGCCGTCATTTCTCCAGGCATTCGGTAAATGGCACCCGGGCGGCGTTCTCCGGCACGTGACACCGCTTGCCAAATCCTGGACACTCACCGCTGGAACGTGACACCATACGGAGCGCCACGCACCGAATGGAGGTCGTCAGTGCCCGACGAGTCAGCCGAGCTCGCAAACGAACTCAAGACGCTCCGCAAGGGCCGGGGCCTGCAGACCACTCGGCTGTCTGAGCAGGTTGGACCCAGGCTGCGGGAGTTGTGCGACATTGGCATGGACGACAGTGTCGCGATGATCCGGGACAAGCTGTCCCGCCGATTGCGCATTCTCGCGGATAGCCTGCCGGACGATCTGCGACAAGTCGTCATCATCGCTCTCGCACTCCGCCCGGACACGCAACTCCAGTTCCTGCAGGAGCGTGTGCAGTTCCTCGCGACGCAGCAGAAGCGGGACGTGCGGACCATTCGCCGGCGGATGGACGAAGGATTCGAACAGCTCGCCGAAATCGCCACCAAGTCGTCCGGCGCGAAATCCCGGGCCGGCGGCCTGCCGTGGTACATCGACCGGATGGAGGCCATCCTGCGGATGGACAAGCCCTCCCCGGAATCCTTCGAGCGTCGCAGGATCACCGCCGAGTGGGACGGCCTGGACACCATCCAGGACGCGATCACGCTGCCCCGGCACGACGGCGACCAGGCCGACGAGCACAACCTGAACACCGAGCTGTACTTCGGCGCGACCCTGGTGGCCAGCAGGCGTCGCGGCCCGCACCGCTTCGACTACGAGCTGCGGCTGCCCAGGCCACTGGCGGTGGGCGACCAGCACGAGTACGCGATCATCCGCCGGGTGCCCGAGGACCAGCCGATGCGCACCCACTACGTGTTCTTCCCGGACCGCCGGTGTGAGGAGTTCGACCTGCGGATCAGGTTCGCACCCGACCGCAGGCCGAAGCTGATCTGGCGGGTCACCGAGGTCTTCCACCGGGACGTCGACGACCACGAGCCCAACGACGACGTCCTCGTCCTCGACGACGCGGGCGAGATCCACCTGTCGTTCCGCAACCTGCTGCCCGGGCACGGCTACGGCGCCCAGTGGCTGCCCGCGTGACCCGGTTACCCGGTCGGGTGGTGAGTGCGGCGCGCCCGAGCAGGGCGGTTGCGAGCCTCGCGGGAGCGGCCGATAGTGGGTGCGGCCGCGCCGGGTGACGAGGAACCGGGCGGTGCGCGCCGTGCCGGACGCCCTGTCCGCAGGCCGCCTGCCCGACAGGAGCGACACGAACGATGCGCATGCGGAGGCCGGGCTGGCTGACGGTCGTCACCGTGCTGGTCGGGATCGTGGCCGTGGCCACCATCACACACCAGCCGGACACCCGGACCAGCGCCACCGCCACGCGGTCGTCGGTGCTGTCCACCGCGCCGGGCACGACGACTCCGGCGCCGACCACCACCGGCTCACGCCCGCCGACCACCAAGGGCACGCCGACGTGCGCGGCCACCGTGCACGCGATGTCACTGCGCGACCTACTGGCCCAGTTGCTGATGGTCGGCGTCGACCCGGACACGCCGGCCGGCGCGCTGGCGCTGGCGCACGACGAACACGTCGGCGGCCTGTTCATCGGCAGTGGTGACACGCGGCTGCTCACCGACGGGGCCGTCGCCAGGGCCAGTGCGGCATCGGCGATCCCGCTGTTCGTGTCGATCGACGAGGAGGGCGGCCGGGTCCAGCGCGTGACCGGACCGCACGGCAGGCTGCCCAGCGCGCGCACGATGGCGGCGTCGATGACGACGGCCCAGGTGCGGTCGCTGGCCACCAGCCTGGGCGCGGAACTGCGCAAACTGGGCGTGAACGTCGACTTCGCGCCGGACACCGACGTCAGCGACCAGCCGGCGGACGCCGTCATCGGCGACCGGTCGTTCAGCAACAACCCGAAGGTCGTGACCACCTACGCGGGCGCGTTCGCCGCCGGCCTGCGCACCACCGGCGTGCTGCCGGTGCTGAAGCACTTCCCCGGCCACGGGCACGCCGTCGGCGACTCGCACACCGGGGCCGCCGTCACGCCGCCGCTGTCGTCGCTGGAGTCCGACGACCTCGTGCCGTACCGGACGCTGCCGGCCGTCCCGGGCACGGCCGTGATGGTCGGGCACCTGACCGTGCCGGGCCTGACCGGCACCGTGCCGGCGTCGCTGAGCGCGGCCGCGTACCGGCTGCTGCGCACGACGTACCACTTCAACGGGGTGGCCTTCACCGACGACCTCGGCGCGATGACGGCTGTGACGGCGCACTACAACCTGCCGTCGGCGGTGCTGCTGGCCATCCAGTCCGGTGCGGACGTCGCGCTGTGGACGACCGGCAGCCAGGTCGACCGCGTGCTCAACACGCTCACCGACGCCGTGGCCGACGGCGCGCTGTCGGTCCAGCGGGTCGACCAGGCGGCGACGCGGGTGCTCGCGGCGAAGGGTGTCTGCACGTCCTGAGTGGACGCTACTTGCGGCCCACCGTGTTGCCCTGGTAGCCGCCGGTGTGCATGAGCCGCTTGGCGAAGCAGTTGTCGGCATCGATGTTCTGGCTGTCGCACCACTGGTTCGCGGCCGCGGCCGAGCCGAACGACTGCGGTGCGACGGTCACGTAGAAGCCGGGGAACTTGAAGCTGCTGTAGTCGCCCGACTTCAGCAGCAGCGCCCCCGGGTGCTGGGCGACCTGGTTCTGGTAGTCGTTCAGGATCGACTCGTAGTCGTAGGTGATGCCGTCGGCGACCAGGCCGACCTTCTTCGCGGACAACTGGGGCACCCACGAACCGACCAGCTGCTCGACAGCGGTGTGATCGGTCGAGACCTGCTGATCCAGCGCTGTCTGCGCCGACGTCTCGTCCATCGTCGTGACCGGCGATTCGGTCGTCTGCGGGGCCGTCGTGTCGGGCGTGGTATCGGTGGGCTGGACGGCCTGCGGCGCCTGCGCCACCGTCGTCGTGGACTGGGACGCGGCGGCCGACGGCGCCGGCGAGTGGCTCACGTGGCGGAACACGATCACGACGGCGACGGCCGCGATCACCAGCAGGGCTGCGCTGGCGATGATCACCACGGGGCCACGGGACATCGTGCGGGGCTGCCGGGCGGGCGGCGGCGGTTCGTAGGCCGGCGGGACCAGGGGAAGCAGGGGCGGCTCCTGGCCCGGCTGCGCAGGCCACGGGGCGTCCGTCGGCGGCGCCCACTGGGCGTCGGGCGGCGGCGCCCACTGCGGTTCCGGCTGCGGCAGCCACTGCGGTTGCGGCTGTGGCGTCCACTGCTGCTCGGGTCCGGGCGACCATTGCGGTTCGGGC
>DASZXM010000530.1:0-7865 GCA_035546415.1 Pseudonocardiaceae bacterium | reverse complement strand
TGCGCCGCGGCCAGCGCCTCGGCGATCTGTTGGCCGATCCGGGCGACCCGCAGCGGCGGCAGCGGCATCAACGCCGACAGGCTCCGGGCGGGCACGTACTCCATGACCAGGCACGGGTGGCCGTCGTGTTCCACGACGTCGTGCACGGTCACCGCGTGCGGGTGGTGGAGTTGCGCGGCGATCCGCGCCTCGCGCATCGCCCGTTCCTTGCCCTGCCGGGCGGCCGTGTCGCCCAGGCCGCCCAGGCCGACCGCGGGCAGCAGCTGTTTGACGGCGACGGTCCGGTCCAGGCGCTCGTCGTGCGCCCGCCACACCTCGCCCATGGCGCCGCTGCCCAGCCGTTCCAGCAGGCGGTACCGTTCCGCGATCAGCCCGGTCACAGCGATCCTCCGGCGGATAGTCCCCGACCGGTCATCAGTCTAGTTTGACAGCCGGCGCTGTCGGATTACCGTTGGTTGACACCGTTTACTGGTCGCCCGCCGAACGGGGAGGTCATCGATGACCCGCGCCCTCGCACCAGCTCCCACGGGCCTCAAGCCCGTGCTCGGCAACTACGGAATGCCTGGTCTGGGCTACGGACCGGCCTACATCCGGGACCCGCTGACGCTGTGGCAGCAGCGCTACCGGGAACTGGGCCCGGTGTCCTGGCACGGTGCGTTCGGCATGCGCATGGTGGCCCTGCTGGGACCGGACGCGTGTGCGGCGGCGCTGGTCAACGGCGACAAGGCGTTCGCCAACGGCCCGGGGTGGGGCAAGTTCATCGGCCCGTTCTTCGAACGCGGGCTGATGCTGCTGGACTTCGACGAACACCGCACGCACCGGCGGATCCTGCAACAGGCGTTCACCACCGAACGGCTGGCCCGCTACGTGGAGGCGCTGCACCCGGCGATCACCGCCGGACTGGACCGGTGGGCGCCCGCGACGGACTTCCGCGCCTACCCGGCGACCAAGGCGTTGACGTTGGACCTGGCCACCGGGATCTTCATGGGCGGCCACGAGGGCACGTCGGCCGACGAGATGGCCAAGGTCAACCAGGCGTTCATCGCGTGTGTGCAGGCCGGCACGTCGTACGTGCGGCTGCCGCTGCCGGGCAACCGGTGGCGGCGCGGCCTGGTCGGCCGGAAGGTGCTGGAACGGTTCCTGCGCGCCTATCTGCCGGCCCGGCGGTCCGGCGGTGGCGACGACCTGTTCTCCGTGCTGTGCCACATCGAGTCCGAGGACGGGCAGCGGTTCAGCGACACCGACATCGTCAACCACATGATCTTCCTGCTGATGGCCGCGCATGACACGTCGACCATCACGGTCACCACGATGTTGGGCTACCTGGGCCAGCACCGGGAGTGGCGGGAGCGGTGCCGCGAGGAGTCGGCGGCGCTGGGCACCGCCGAGCCGTCGCTGGAGCGGTTGGCCGAGCTGCGGTCGCTGGAGCTGGTGATGAAGGAGTGCCAGCGGCTGGTCAGCCCGGTGCCGAGCCTGGCGCGCAAAGCCGTGCGCGACACCGACGTGCTCGGCCATTTCATCCCGGCCGGCACGATGGTGTCCGTCGCGCTGCACTTCACCCACCACATGGCGGAGTACTGGCCGGACCCGGAGCGGTTCGACCCGGGCCGGTTCAGCGACGAGCGGCGGGAGGACCGGGTGCACCGGTACGCGTGGGAGCCGTTCGGCGGTGGCGCGCACAAGTGCATCGGGATGCACTTCTCCAACGCCGAGGTGAAAGCGGTGATGCACCACCTGCTGCTGCGCTTCGACTGGGAGGTCGACCCGGAGTACCGGGCGCCGATGGACTACACGGCGCTGCCGTTCCCCAAGGACGGCCAGCCGATCGACCTACGGGTGCTGCGCACCAGCAGGGCCGCCGTCGCCTGACAGCGCGGACGTCCAGACCGGTTCGTGGCGTTCGATGTAGTCGGCGGCCGGTCCCCAGTGGTCGGCGTGGCCTTCGGCGAACAGCCGGGCCCACGGCTGTTCCCCGGTCGCGCCGCCGCGCACCAGCAGGTCGTACATGCCCCTGGTGTGCGCGGTGATCAGCGCCGGCAGGCGGGCGCGCTGCCGCGCGGTCAGGCCGTAACCGTCGGCCAGGGCCCGCAGCCGTGGACCGTCGGTCGCCGGATTTCCGTTGGGGGACAACGGAACGAACCCGTGTGCCGCGTACGCCAGGTCCCACAGTCGGGAGCCGGGGCCCGCGCCGTCCCAGTCGATGAAGACCCACCGGTCGTCGTTGACCACCAGGTTCCACGGCGCCAGGTCGTGGTGGCAGATCAACTCGTCCCGGTCCGGCGGGATGACCACGTCCCAGGCGGCGCCGGATGGCGGGCGGAAGCCGGCGACGGCGTCGTGGAAGTCCCGGATGAGCCGCCCGACACGCGCGATGTCGGGCAACCGGTCCAGGACACCGGGCACGTACTCCAGCACGTGCCGGCCCTGGTCGTCGACGCCGAAACTGCGTGGCGCGCCGGTGAAACCGACGTCGTGCAGGTGACACAGCAGTGCGTGCACCGCCGGTGTGGCGGCCGTGGCCGGCTTGCGGACCGTCGCGCCGACGCGGACGACCCGGCCGGCCACGTTGCCGCCGGTCAGCGGTTCCTCGTCAGACAACGTCAGGCGGTATCAGACAGCATCAGACAGTGCCGTCCCACACGCGGCGTTCGTCGGCCCGCGGGTCGTCCACGACCCGGGACCGGCCCTCGTCGAACGTCATGACCGGGCGCCGGTCCAGGTCGTACGCGGGCCAGCCGGGATCGCCGGTTTCGGCGAACGCCACCCAGCGGGCGTGCACGTCGTCGGCCAGCGCCTGCGGCGGGTTTCCGCCGGCCAGCCGGCCGGTGTCGGCGAGGGTGTCGAACACGAAGCCGATCTCCACGGCGTGGCACGCGCCCAGGTTCCGCACCGGCGTGCCCCACGCGAACTCGTACACGAACGTCGGCGTTGGCGCGGATGCCCGGCCCTCGGCCAGCCGGATCGCGGGAACCCGGAAGAACTGGTCGGTCAGCACGGCGGCCAGGACGTCGCCGGGTGTCGCGTCGGGGCGGTTGCTCTCGTAGACGTCCACGGCGGGCCAGCCGCGGCGGACGACCACCCCGGCGACCGTCTCCTTGGTCGCCGCGGCCACGACCCCGGTCGGCACCATGAAGAACCGCTGCTCCTCCGTTGTCGTGCCGACGATCATCGGCATGCCGTGGCCGACGCCCGCGGCGATCGCGTCGACCGGGCGCTCGGTGATCAGCTCACCGTCGACCACCGGCATGAACGCCATGCCGCTGGTGGCCAGCGCACGCCAGCGGTCCGGGTCCGGGTGCGCGGCGATGTCCATCGCGACGGCCTGTTGGGTGGCGATCAGGGTGTCGACGTCCACGCCGGCGAAACCGTCGGCCGTCGGCGACACGCCCAGGCGGGCGGCCAGTTCGGCCGACGCGATCCGGGCGTCGTCGATCGGGACGACCGAGTGGCCCGCGCCGCTCTGCGCGATCACCTTGTGGCACAGGCCGCTGCCGGCCGACACGGCCATCAGCGTGGTCACGCTCATGCCGCCCGCCGACTCGCCGAAGATCGTGACGTTGCCCGGGTCGCCACCGAACGCGGCGATGTTGTCCTGCACCCACGCCAGCGCCGCCAGCTGGTCCCGGATGCCCAGGTTCGGCGGCACGTCCTCCAGCACGGCGAACCCGGGCGCCCCCAGCCGGTAGTTCACGCTCACCAGGACGACCCCGTCCCGGGCGAACGCGCTGCCGTCGTACGCGGGGATCGCGTTGGAACCGTTGCGGAACGCGCCGCCGTGCACCCACACCATCACCGGCAGGCCGGAACCGCCCGCGTCGGGCGTCCACACGTTGACGTTGAGGAACTCGTCGCCCGCGACGACCGGTTCGGGCAGCAGCGCGTCGAACGGTGGCGGGTAGCCCGGCTTCGGCGCCGTCGCGCCGAGTTCCGTCGCGTCGCGGACGCCGTCCCACGCGGGGGTGGGTCGCGCCGGTTCGAACAGGCCCCGGCCGGTGGGCGCGGCCGCGTACGGGATGCCCAGAAACGCGGTGACGTCCCCGGTCCGGACTCCGCGCACCTTGCCGCTCGTGGTCGCGACGATCATGGCGTCTCCTTTGCCACCCGACGAACTCACCCAGGCTAGCGCCCGTCGATCCCGGAAGGCCCGCCCTCACTCTCGGTCGATTCATCATCACCGGACGTGAGCAGGTGCTGTCGGCCGGATCGCACGCCCCACCAGAACACCGCCAGCGACACCACGGCGACCACGACCGTGTCGTAGGGCGCGGGTAGCCGGCCGCTGCCGGAGAAGCCGCCCAGCCAGGCCAGCAGCGTCAACACGAGCAGGTACACCACCAGCCACGCGCCGGTGCGCAACTCGGCCACCAGCTCCCGGCCCCAACGGCCACGCCACAGCGTCAGGAACAGCGGCACACCGACCAGCACCAACGGCAGCACCAGGCGCAGGTCGTGCCACCCGGACCAGTACACGAACTCGCCCGCCACCACGAAACTCGCCGGCGCGATCCAGCGCATGCCGGGAATCCAGCCGGCCAGACGGGTGCTGTCCGCGGCCCGGAACGTGGCCGCCGCGATCGCCGACGCCGCGTACGTCAGCAGGTACATGTCGCCCATGACCGCGACGATCTGCTGCCAGCCGGAGAACGGCAGCAGGAACACGACGATGACGGCCAGGTTCAACGCCAGCGCGCGGCGCGGGATGCCGGATCGCTCGTTGACCGCCATGAAGAACCGGGGAATGAGGCGGTTCTTGGCCAGCGCGTACGTGTGCCGCGCGTCGACGGCGACGCCGACGTAGGCCGAACCGCCGGGGGACAGGACGGCGTCGGCGTACAGCAGGCTGGACAGCCACTGCAGGTTCAGCAGCAGCGCCACCTGACCGAAGGGCGAGTCGAAGTTCACCCCGGACCAGCCGTGGCCGAGCAGGTTCTCCGGCACGGCGAACAGGAACGCCAGTTGCAGTCCCAGGTAGATGAGGACGGCCACGCCGATGCCGGTGAGCACCGAGAGCGGCACCGTGCGCCTCGGGTTGCGGGCCTCGCCGGAGAAGTCCACCGGCGCCTGGAAACCGTTGACCGAGTAGACGATGCCGCCCGCGGCCAGGGCGCTCAGGCAGGCCGAGTAGCCGTACGGCGCGAAACCGCCGTGGTCGGTCAGCCGGCCGGTGTGGAAGCCGGACAGGAACAGCGCGACCACGGTCACCACCGGGATCGCCACCTTGAGGAGCGTGACGAGGTTGTTCAGGCGGGCGAACATCCGCACCGCGAACCAGTTCAGCGCGGTCAGCAGCGCGCTGAACGCGACGGCGACGAACACGCCGGGCACGCTGATCGTGCTGCCGTTGTACAGCCACGTCACGTAGTGGTCGGCGTAGCGCATGATGGCCGTGATCTCGGCGGCCGTGCCGCCCACCGACAGCAACGCCGACCAGCCGATCATCGTGCCCACCAACCGCCCGTTGGCCTGCAGCGGCCAGCGGACGGTGCCGCCGCCCTCCGGCCGGGTGGCGCCGAGTTCGACCATCACCAGGGCGATCAGCGCACACAGCGCGCCCGCGGCGACCCAGGACAGCAGCGCGGCCGGGCCGGCCGTCTGCGCCGCGTACATCGCCGAGAACAGCCAGCCGGAGCCGACGATGTTGGAGAACCCGACGGCCGTGAGGCCCCAGAACCCGAGGTCGTGCCGCAGCCGCCGTTCCTCGGTGGCGATCTCGGTCGTCAGCGTCATCGACCCATCCAAGCCACCGGCGGGCGGCGGCGCCACTCGTCCCGGAACGTGGACCCGGACGGGCCAGTGGTCTGGACCGATCCTCGACCGGAGCCGCCGTTCGGTGCCACCGGTTTTCGTTGACCGTGCCCGTTCTTCGTATGTCCGGACCGGACGGTCCGGCGCCGCTGCCTACGGACTGAACCGGTTTAGCACCGATCGTCCGACCTTCCCGCAGGCGCGACACGCCCCTGCGAAGGGTAATCACCCGGACACGTCGGGTGATAGTGTCCGGCCACTGTCGACCCCCGGAGATTCGATGCGCGCCTCCCGCCTGGCCCTGCTCACCGTCCTGCCGCTCACCGCCGCCGTCGGTCTCGCAGCGCCGATCGCCGTGCACGCCACCCCGAACACCGCACTGTCGCCCGATCTGGTGCGCCTGCACCCGATCGCGACCCACGTCGGCACGGCCGCTGCGCTCCCGCTGACCACCGCGCAGTGCGAACGGCAGTTCGAGATCGCCTGCTACGGCCCGGCGCAGGTGCAACGCGCCTACGACCTGGCGCCGCTGTTCGCTCACCACAACCAGGGCCAGGGCCAGACGATCGCCATCGTCGACTCGTTCGGCTCACCGACGGTCACGCACGACCTGGCGGTGTTCGACCACACCTACGGCCTGCCCGACCCGAAGCTCACCGTCATCCAGCCCGCCGGCCCGATTCCCCGCTACGACGGCGGCAACACCGACATGGTCGGCTGGGCGGGCGAGACCACTCTGGACGTCGAGTGGGCGCACGCCATGGCCCCCCGGGCGAACATCCTGCTCGTCGAGACACCCACGTCCGAACAGGAGGGCACGACCGGCTTCCCGGAGATCGTCACCGCCGAGAAGTACGTCGTCGACCACCACCTGGCGGCCGTGATCAGCCAGAGCTTCAGCGCCACCGAGGAGACGTTCCCGTCCGCCGACGCGCTGTACCAGCTGCGCGGCGCCTACGAGGACGCCGTCGACAACGACGTCACCGTGCTGGCCGCGTCCGGCGACTCCGGTGCCACCGACGCCACGGCAGGCGCCGGCCTCTACACCCACCCGGTGACGTCGTGGCCGGACAGCGATCCGCTCGTCACGGCCGTCGGCGGCACGAAGCTCAGCCTGGACGCCAACGGCAACCGCACGGCCCCGGACGGCGTGTGGAACGACACGTACGACGTGCCCACGCAGCAGTACATCCCCGGTGCCAACGGCCCGAGCGCGCGGGCCACCGGCGGCGGTCGGTCGATCATGTTCGACCGACCCGCGTACCAGCTGCCCGTCGCGGCCGTCGTGGGCGACCGGCGGGGCGTCCCGGACATCTCGATGAGCGGCGCGTGCAACGGGGCCGTCAACGTCTACCAGAGCTTCCCCGGCCAGCCGGCCGGCTGGTACCCGACGTGCGGCACGAGCGAGGCGACACCGCTGTTCGCCGGCATCGTCGCGCTGGCCGCGCAGCGCGCCGGCCACCCGCTCGGGCTGATCAACCCGGCGCTCTACTTCATGGCCGAGTCACACGCGCCCGGCATCGTGGACGTCACGCGCGGCAACAACACCGTGTCGTTCAGCCAGGACGAGCACCGGTACACCGTCCACGGCGCCACGGCCGCGCCCGGCTACGACCTGGCGTCCGGACTGGGCACGGTGGACGGTGCGTTGTTCGTGCCGCAGCTGGTGTCCTACGTCGATCACGGCTCCTGGTGACGGACCGTCTCGAAGAACGTAGCCAGTGCCCGGGCGGTGGCCCTGGCCCGCGGTGAGGGCAGGAAGTCGAAGGCGTGGTGGGCGTA
Source organism: Pseudonocardiaceae bacterium (assembly GCA_035546415.1). Lineage (GTDB taxonomy): Bacteria > Actinomycetota > Actinomycetes > Mycobacteriales > Pseudonocardiaceae > DATEPR01. The sequence goes on along the minus strand of DASZXM010000530.1, from coordinate 338 downwards.
CGGGAGTTCGGCGTAGCCGAACTGTCGTCCCATCACCTGTCGGGCGCGCTGCGCGAACATCCGGGCCGTGGTGACCTCGACGACCTCGTCCCGGTCACCGTGCACGACGAACATCGGCGGCGCGTCCGCGGTGAGCCGCCACGTCGGTGACGCCGCCCGCCAGGTGTCCGGGTCGTCCTCGTAGTCCGCGTCGAACATCGCGGCGCGGACGTGGTGCCGCAGCCGGGGCAGCCCGTCGTCGTTCAGCACGGTCACGTCGTACACGCCGTAGAGCAGGCCGGCCGCCTGCACGGTCGTGTCGGCGTCCGGGAAACCGGGTTGGAACGCCGGGTCGTTCG
>DASZXM010000529.1:0-23559 GCA_035546415.1 Pseudonocardiaceae bacterium | reverse complement strand
GCCCGACTCCCCCGAGTTCCCACCGGACGCCACCACGATCGCACCCTTGGCCAGGGCGTGGTCGATCGCCTCCTGCTCCTCGACCGGACAGCTCAGCCCGTCGTCGTCGTTCCTCGGCGCGCCCAGGGACATGCTGATGATCCGCGCGCCGTGGTCGGCGGCCCACCGGATACCGGCCACCAGGTCCTTGTTGGCGGCGCCGCCCGCGTCGTCCGTGGTGCCGGTGATCGGCAGCGCCACCGGCAGCACCCGTGCGTCCGGTGCCAGACCGAGGATGTCGTCCAGACCGCTGTGCGCGACCATCAGCGACGCCATCGCGGTGCCGTGGCCGAACGTGTCGGAGTCCCGGTCCACCCTGCCGTCCCCGCCGACACCGAAGTCCTTGCCGTGCAACACGTTCCCGGACAGCTCCGGCAGCGCCGCGTTCACCCCGGTGTCCAGTTCGCCGATCACGATCCCCTGCCCGCGCGCGCCCTGCGACCACAGCGACTGCACGTGCCAGGAGTCGAAGTACCACTCACCGTGCCCCGGCGGCCCGGGCGTCGCCGCGGCCGGCCCCTCCGCGACACCGAACAGCAGCAGGGCGGCGACACCGACCGCGACCAGCCTCACGCCACACCCCATTCGATCGTGCCCGGCGACGACGGATAGCAGTGGGCGCGCAGCGTCGTCCCGTCCGTCGACCGGGCGGACGCGATGTTGTTGCGGTCCAGTTCCTGGTAGGTGCCCTTGATCGACACGCTGCCCGTGATGTCGATCTCGCCGTCCGTGGAATTGACCGTCCAGTCCAGGGTCGCGGCGTCGACCTTCACCACGGTGCCGCGCAGCGACCCCGGCACACCCGACTCGACGTCCGGTACCGGACACAGCGGCTCATCGGGGAACGTACCGGCCAGACACCGCACGAGAGCGGCACGCAACGCACGCACGATCGTCCGCTTACCGGCATCGGTCACCTCGGCCTGCACGTCGATACCGCCGGGGTCGATGAACCGGAGCACGGCGAACTGCGGATCCAACTCCAGATCCGGGCTGTCGTACGTGATCGGCACGGCACCCGGGAACATCAGGTAATCCCCGTCGGGCACCCGCGCACCGGCGAACGTGGCGAACGCACTGCCACCGTTGGACGTGAACGTCACGGCCAACGCCGACCGCGACAGCCGCCAGCCGTGACCCACCCGCCGGACGGCAACGGAGTCACGCATCGACCGCAACCCCACGGTGTAGCTGACATCGACGATGGCGTCGTCGCCATCCCGCTGCACATCGCGGAGGACGACATCGGTGATCGGCGCGGTTCGGTTCTGCGCGGCCAACACACCGGGCGTCAACAGATCGTGCGCCCCGGAAGGCACATCACCCAACCCGAGCGCGACGGCGGCGTCACCGTCCTGAAGTGCCTGGAAGTACCGGAGAACGACGGTCTCGGGAGCGGCATCGGCTTGGTAGGCGCCGACGGCGAACGACGCCCCGGCGAGGGTGAGCGCGGTGGCCAACAACATGGCGAACCACAAGGAGCGCCGCGGGGAGCGGCTCGCGCCGCGACGGAGAGTCGGGGCGGCAGCCTCGCCGAAAGCCTGGCCGGGAGCCGGGGCGACAGCCTCGGCCGGCGTTTCGGCGGGTATCTCACCGGACTGGCGGGCTAAGGAGGGCTCGACGCCGACAGCGGGGCGGGCAGCCGGCGACGGCTGGGCAATCGCCGCCGACTCCACCACCGCCTCCGACTGGGCCGCCGCCGACCGGCCGGCGATCGGCTGCGCGGCGATCGGCTGGGCCGCTGCCGCCGGCTCGGCTGCCATCGGTCGGGCCGCCGTCGGTCCGGCCCCCGCCGGTTCAGCCGCCACCGGCCCAGCCGCCATCAGTCCGGCCGCAATCGGCTCGGCCGCCACCGTTCCGGCCGCCATCGGCTCGACCGCCGCCGGACCGGCTGCCACCGGCTCAGCCGCCACCGTTCCGGCCGCCATCGGCTCGACCGCCACCGGACCGGCCGCCACCGGTTCGGCCGCCGGCGTCTCCGGCGTTGCCTGCGCGTCGATCGGCTCAGGCGTTCGCCGGGGCTCGGTTGCGCCTTCTGAGCAGGTGTGGTCCGGTGGCGGCGGTTGCTTGGTTTCGGGCGTCACTGAAGTGACTGCGCGCACCGGATCGGTCATGCGGCCCCCAATTCCCACTACCTGCGGAATCCGGGCCACCTGCGGTTTTCCCGGGTAACGGCATTCTGCCCTAACCGCTCGGTGCGGAATTGAGGGGGCTCGGCATGGCAGCCGCGCGAGCCGCTCCCGTCCACAACGGACCGACGCACGCGGGAACGCTGCCGGCCGTGCACCACCCTGTACCGCAAGCCGCACTGGTCTTCCCGCCGCAGGGGATCGCCACCGGCGCCCGTCACACCGCGTCACGGTCCGAGGGAAGCCGTTCCCGTTATCGGCGCAGTTTCCGGCGCGTCGCGGCTGGAGAACCACCTGGTCGACCGGCTACCGAAGGTGATCGTCAACAGTTGAACCAGCTAGTTAACGTCTTAAATTTAGTCTAACTTTGTTACCTGCCTGTGATTGACGTGACCCAGCTCACGGGGGTTGACTCACCGCGAAACCGCTTCCGAAACCGGTTTCGCCACAACCGCCGAAACCGCCCAAAGGTGGTGCCAGTGCCGATCACCATCGCCGACGTCGCCGCGCAGGCAGGCGTCAGCAAGACGACGGTGTCCCGCGTGCTCAACGGGAAGGGTGAGCTGGGCGCGGCGACGGCGGCACGGGTCCGCCGGGTGATCGACGAGCTGGGCTACGTGCCCAGCGCCCGCGCGGTCGGCCTGGCCAGGGGACGGACCCGGATCGTCGGCATGCTCGTGCCGTCGCTGACCTGGCCGTGGATGGGCGAGGTGCTGCAGGGCGCCTGTGACGTCATCGAGGCCGACCGGTACGGCCTGTTGCTGTTCACGTGCAACCGCGGCGAGGAGTCGATGCGCCAGTTCGCGTCACACGTGTCGGCCAAGTCGTTCGACGGACTGCTGGTGATCGAGCCGGAAGGCACCCTCGACTACATCGCCGGCCTGCACTCCCGCGGCCTGCCGGTGGTGCTGATCGACGACCGCGGCAACCAGCCGCTGTTCCCGTCCGTGGCCACCACCAACCGGCACGGCGGCGTGCAGGCCGCGCAGCACCTGCTCGGCCTGGGCAGACGCCGGCCCCTGGTGATCACCGGCATGGAACGGTTCGGCTGCACCCTGCAGCGCCACTCCGGGTTCGCCGAGACGTTCGCGTCCGCCGGGCACCCGCTGGACCCGCGGCTGGTGGTGCCCGGTGACTTCACGTTCGACTGCGGACGGCAGGCCGTGCGGCGGCTGCTGGCCGAGGGCGTCCCGTTCGACGCCGTGTTCGCGCACAACGACCTGTCCGCCGCCGGCGCCATCAAGGCCGTGCACGAAGCGGGTCTGCACGTGCCCGGCGACGTCGCCGTGATCGGCTTCGACGACGTCCCGCTCGCCGCCCACACCGACCCACCCCTCACCACGGTGCGCCAACCGATGCGCCAGATGGGAGAAGCCGCTGCCCGCATGCTGATGGCCTACTTCGCGGGCACACCACTACCCGACACACCCAACATCATCCCCACCACGCTGATCACCCGGGCGTCCACCGCGGCGTCCTAGGCGTCGGACCCGACGACCGCACGCCGGTGCGTGCGGCCGTGGTGGAGTGCGCCCTTTTCGGCTTCGTAGCAGTGAACCGCAGTGACAGAAGGAGGATCCATGCGCGTCAACCGTCGCGCTGCTCTCGCCATCGCTGGCGTGCTGGCGATGGCCACCCTCGCCGCGTGTGGCGGCGGAGGTTCGAGCGCATCGGCCAACACGGGCGTGCTGAACGTCGGCATGCCCAACGGACCGCTGACCGACAACAACAACCCGTTCCTGCCCTCGTCGGCCAGCGCGTCGCTGGGCTACCGGTACGTGATCTACGAGCCCCTGGTGATGCTCAACCCGGTACGGCCCACCGACCCGGGCAAGCCGTGGCTGGCCACGAAGTGGAGCTGGAACACCAACTACACCACGCTGACCGCCACCATCCGGAACAACGTGACCTGGTCGGACGGCCAGAAGATGACCGCGCAGGACGTCGCGTTCACGTTCGACCTGATGAAGACGCACGCGGCCCTGAACACCAACGCGCTGCCCATCTCGTCCACCAGCGTCAACGGTGATGAAGCCGTCATCAACTTCTCGTCGCCGCAGTTCGTCAACCAGTACAAGATCCTCGGTGACACGGTGATCGTGCCGCAGCACATCTGGTCGAAGATGAGCGACCCGACGACCGACCCGGTCACCAAGCCGGTCGGCACCGGCCCGTACACGCTGAAGTCGTTCACGGCGCAGACCGTCGTGCTGGACGAGCGCAGCGGCTACTGGCAGACCGCGCCCCAGGTGAAGGAGCTGCGGTACACGTCGTACAACGACAACAACGCGCAGACCACGGCACTGGCCAACGGCGCGGCGGAGTGGAGCTTCGTGTTCATCCCGAACGCGAAGGCCGTCTACGAGGCCAAGGACCCGGCGCACAACAAGCTGTGGTTCCCGGCCATCCTGGGCATCCACGGCCTGTGGTTCAACACCACGAAGGCCCCGCTGAACGACCCGACGCTGCGCAAGGCCATCGCGATGGTCATCAACCGGCACGACATCTTCCAGGAGGGTGAGGACGGCTACTTCTACCCCGAGGTCACCAACATCACCGGCATCCCGACCCCGACGGGCAACGCGTTCCTGGCGCCGCAGTACAAGTCCTCGAACGTGACGGTCGACGTGGCCGGCGCGAAGAAGATGCTCACCGACGCCGGGTACAAGTACAACGGCAACACGTTGATGACGCCGTCCGGCAAGCCGGTCACGTTCACCCTGTCCGACCCGGCCGGCTGGTCGGACTACCAGACCGACCTGGCGATCATCAAGGACAACCTGTCGCAGATCGGCATCGATGCCAACGTCGACAAGGCCAACGAGGACGTGTGGACGAAGAACGTCGACACCGGCCAGTTCGACGCGGTCATGCACTGGACGAACAACGGTGCCACGCCGTACGACATCTTCGAGACCATCATGGACGGCGCGCTGTACAAGCCGGTCGGCACCGGCGGCGTGAACGGTGACTACGGGCGCTTCAACGACCCGCAGGCCACCGCGGCGCTCAAGCAGTACGCCGACGCCACGACGGACGCGGCCCGCACGGCGGCGATGAACACCATCCAGCAGATCATGGTCGACAAGATGCCGATGGTGCCGACGTCGGCGGCCAACGACGGCGGCGAGTACAGCACGAAGCACTGGGTCGGCTGGCCCAGCGCGGACAACCCGTACGCGCCGGCACAGCCGACGCTGCCCAACGCGATCGACATCCTGCTGCACCTGAAGCCGGCCACGTCCTGATACCTGGCACCGCCCGGACGGCGCGCACCGTCCGGGCGGTGCCGCACGCCGAGAGGAGTCCCCGGCATGACCGTGGACACGAACCCTTCGGCCACCGCAACGGATGTGGTGCTGGAAGCCGAGGGTCTCACCAAGCACTTCGTGGTCCGCAGGCGCGGGCGCGAGGTGCTGACGCGCACCAGCCGCAGCGTGCACGCCGTGGACGACGTGGACCTGGTGCTGCGCAAGGGCCATGTGACGGCCCTGGTCGGCGAGTCGGGTTCCGGCAAGTCGACCGTCGCCCGGCTGCTGGCGCAGCTGTACCCGCGCACCGGCGGCGACATCCGGCTGCACGGCCGGTCGGTCACGGTGAAACGCGGCAAGCGGTTCCGGGCGTACTGCCGGCAGGTCCAGATGATCTTCCAGGACCCGTTCGCGTCGCTGAACCCGACCCACACGATCCGCTACCACCTGACCAGGGCGCTGCGCGTCCACGGACGCGCCGGCCGCACGGACGCCGAACTGCGCGCGGCGCTGGGCGACCTCCTCACCCGGGTCCAGCTGACGCCGCCGGAGCGGTACCTGTCGAAGTTCCCGCACGAGCTGTCCGGCGGTCAACGCCAGCGCGTCGCGATCGCCAGGGCCCTGGCGGCCAACCCGGAGGCCCTGCTCGCCGACGAACCGGTGTCGATGCTGGACGTGTCCATCCGACTGGGCGTGCTGAACCTGTTGCGGGACCTGAAGGAACGGCTCCGACTGGCGATCCTGTACATCACGCACGACATCGCGTCGGCCCGCTACTTCGCGGACGACACGCTGGTCATGTACGCGGGCCGGATGGTCGAGGGCGGTGACAGCGAGACGGTCACCCAGCATCCGGCGCACCCGTACACCCGGCTGCTGATCGAGTCGGCACCCGACCCGGACCGCATCACCGGTGACGCGGCGGGCGACGCGCCGAAGGACGAGGCCGGCGGTGAGCCGCCGAGCCTGATCGCGCCGCCCAGCGGCTGCCGCTTCCACCCGCGGTGCCCGCACGTGATGGCGAAGTGCTCGACGGACCTGCCACCCCGCTTCGAACTCGACGACGCCGACGGCCACTGGGCCGCGTGCTGGCTGTACGAGGCGACGTCCGCGGAGGTCCGGCCGTGACCTATCTGCTGCGCCGCATCGGTTTCTACCTCCTCACCGCGTGGGCCGCCATCACCATCAACTTCTTCATCCCGCGGCTCATCCCCGGTGACCCGGTCCTCGCGCTGATCGGCCGCTTCCAGGGCCAGATCAGCACCCAGGCCATCCAGTCCCTGTACATCCTCTTCGGACTGAACAAGCACGAGAACATCTTCCAGCAGTACGGTGACTACTGGGTCCAGCTCGTGCACGGCGACCTGGGCCTGTCGTTCACGTTCTTCCCCACCCCGGTGTCCCAGGTGATCTCGCAGAGCCTGCCGTGGACGATCGCGCTGGTCGGCATCACCACGCTGATCAGCTTCGCGCTCGGCACCGGACTGGGTGTCATCGCCGGCTGGCGGCGCGGGTCGTGGGCGGACGCGCTGCTGCCGGTGACGACGTTCTTCTCGTCGGTCCCCTACTTCTGGCTGGGCCTGATCGCGATCACGCTGCTGGCCGGTCCGGGTAGCTTCTTCCCGTCGTCCGGCGGGTTCGACCCGGGTGTCGTGCCCGGGTTCAGCGGCGCGTTCATCGGCAGCGCCGTCCAGCACAGCCTGTTGCCGGCCGCGACGATCCTGGTCTCGTCGATGAGTGGCTGGATCCTGTCGATGCGCAACATGATGGTGACCGTCGCGTCCGAGGACTACATCACCGTCGCACACGCCAAGGGCCTGTCCGAACGCCGGGTGATGGTGAGCTACGCGGCACGCAACGCGTTGCTGCCCAACGTGTCCGGGTTCGCGCTGTCGCTCGGGTTCATCGTCGGCGGCACGCTGCTGGTGGAGATCGTGTTCTCCTACCCCGGTGTCGGGTTCGAGCTGTTCCAGGCGGTCGGCGCCCAGGACTACCCGCTCATGCAGGGGATCTTCCTGATCATCACGTTGTCCGTGCTGGCCGCGAACCTGCTGGCCGACATCGCCTACCTGGTCCTCGATCCGCGTACCCGGAAGGAGGGCTGATGGCCACCCCAGCCAGCATCGGCACGCTGACCCCGGAAGGCCCCGCGGTCCCCGACGCCGACGAGAGCCCGGCCCGCCGCAGGCGGTTCCGGTTCGTCGCCAACCCGAAGGCCACGGTCGGCCTGGTCGTCGTCGGACTCTTCGTGCTGTTCGCCATCATCGGGCCGTGGATCGCGCCGTACGACCCGTCGGCGCGCGGCAACGACCTCGTCGCACCGCCGTCGGGCGCGCACTGGTTCGGCACCGACCACCTGGGCCGGGACATCTTCAGCCAGGTTCTGGTCGGCACCCGCAGCGTGGTGTTCGTCGGGTTCCTCGCCGGTGTGGTCGCGATCGTGCTCGCCGTGCTGATCGGCGTCACGTCCGGCTACCTGGGCGGCACCGCCGACGACGGCCTGTCCGCGCTGTCGAACATCTTCCTGGTCATCCCGGCACTGCCGCTGATCATCATCATCACGTCCACGATCCCGAACGCGGGCGACTGGCTGGTCGCCGTCGTCATCGGCTGCACGTCGTGGGCGTGGGGTGCCCGGGTGCTGCGGGCGCAGACGCTGTCGTTGCGTCGACGCGACTACGTCGAGGCCGCGCGCGCGACCGGCGAGCCGACGTGGCGGATCATCGGCTTCGAGGTGCTGCCCAACCTGACCGCGATCATCGCGTCGAACTTCATCGGCACCGTCGTGTTCGCCGTGCTGTCGGAGATCACGCTGGCGTTCATCGGCGTCTCCGACACGTCGACGTGGAACTGGGGCACGATTCTGTTCTGGGCGCAGAGCCAGCAGGCGCTGGCGCAGGGCGCGTGGTGGTGGTTCGTCCCCGCAGGCCTGGCCATCGCGCTGCTGGGCACGGCGCTGTCCCTGGTCAACTTCGGCATCGACGAGTTCGTCAACCCGCGGCTGCGCAGCGGCAACAAGACCCGGGTGCGCACCGCGACCGGCAAGGTCGTCCACATGCGGGTCGGGTTCACCCCGGTGCTGGGCATCGAGGAGGAGGGCGACCGGTGAGCGCTCCGGTACTGGAGATCAGGAAGCTCAACGTCGACTACGGCCTGGGCGCGGACGCCGTGCACGCCGTGAGCGACGTCAGCCTCACGCTGCACCAGGGTGAGGTGCTCGGCCTGGCCGGGGAGAGCGGCAGCGGCAAGTCGACGCTGGCCTACGGCATGACCCGGCTGCTGCCGCCGCCCGGCGTGGTGCGCAGCGGTTCCGTGCTGTACCACGGGCCCGACGCCGAGCCGCTGGACATCATGAAGCTCACGCCTGCGCAGCTGCGCGAGTTCCGATGGGCCGAGACGTCGATCGTGTTCCAGGGTGCGATGAACTCGCTCAACCCGGTGCACAAGGTGTCCACGCAGCTGCTGGACGTGCTGAAGGCGCACGAACCGGGCATGTCGACGGGCGCCCGCCGGGCACGCGCGGTGGAGCTGCTGAAACTGGTCGGCATCTCGGCCGACCGGATGGACAGCTACCCGCACCAGCTGTCCGGCGGCATGCGGCAGCGCGTCATGATCGGCATGGCGCTGGCGCTGGAACCGAAGATCGTGATCATGGACGAGCCGACGACGGCGTTGGACGTCGTGATGCAGCGGCAGATCCTGGCCCAGCTGATCGGCCTGCGGGAACGGCTCGGGTTCTCGGTGCTGTTCATCACGCACGACCTGTCGCTGCTGGTGGAGTTCTCCGACCGGATCGCGATCATGTACGGCGGCCGGATCGTCGAACAGGCGCCGGCGGCCGCGCTGTACCAGCGGTCGCTGCACCCCTACAGCGACGGCCTGCTGCACTCGTTCCCCGCGCTGCGCGGCCCGCGCCGCGAGCTGGCCGGCATCCCCGGTTCACCGCCGGACCTGCGCGCCATGCCGAGCGGCTGCGCCTTCCACCCGAGGTGCCCGCACAGCTTCGACCCGTGTACGGACCGCATCCCGGTGCTGGGCAACCCGGAACAGGAGCCCGACCGCACGGTGGCCTGCTGGCTGCACCCGACCCACTGATCTCACCCGATGGAGAACCATGGAGACGCTCGACAGCACGCAGACCGACCTCATCGACACGCTCCCCAGCTCGTTCCGCTGGGGCGTGGCCACCTCGGCGTACCAGATCGAGGGGGCCGTCGCGGAGGACGGCCGCACGCCGTCGATCTGGGACACGTACTGCCGCGTGCCCGGTGCGGTGCACGACGGGGACAACGGTGACGTCGCCTGCGACCACTACCACCGGATGGCGTCGGACGTCACGCTGATCGGTGACCTGGGTGTGGACACGTACCGGTTCTCGGTGGCGTGGCCCCGGGTGCAGCCCGGTGGGAGCGGTCCGGCGAACCCGCTGGGCCTGGGCTTCTACGACCGGCTGGTGGACGCGCTGCTGGCGCGTGGCATCGACCCGTGGGTGACCCTGTACCACTGGGACCTGCCGCAGGAGTTGGAGGACGCGGGCGGCTGGCCGGCCAGGGACACCGCCTACCGCTTCGCCGACTACGCGATGCTGGTGTTCGATCACCTGTCCGACCGGGTGCGGCACTGGACGACGCTGAACGAGCCGTGGTGCTCGGCGATGCTGGGCTACGCGTGGGGTCGGCAGGCCCCCGGGCGTGAGGACCTGCCGGCCGCGATGGACGCGGTGCACCACCTGCTGCTGGGCCACGGCCTGGCGACCCAGCGGATGCGCAGGCCCGGGTACGAGCTGGGCATCACGCTGAACATGGCGCACGCCTCGCCGGAGACGGACTCGGAGGCGGACCGGGACGCGGTGCGGCGCGCCGACGGGATGGGTTTCCGGCTGTACCTGGACCCGCTGGTGCACGGCGCCTACCCGGCGGACGTCGTCGACGACCTGGCGCGGCAGGGCATCCGCCTGCCGGTGCGCGACGGCGACCTGGAGATCATCGCCGAACCGATCGACGTGCTGGGCGTCAACTACTACTCGGCGTACCGGTACTCCGGCGTCGACGAACAGGGTCGGACGGTGGACGCCGACGGCCTCCCGGTGTCCCGGTCGGTGCCGTTGGGCACGCCGGTCACGGCGATGGGCTGGGAGATCGTGCCGGAGGGCATCACGGAACTGTTGGTCCGCCTGTCCCGCGACTACCCCGGGCTGCCGATCGTGATCACCGAGAACGGCGCGGCGTTCGACGACGTGGCCGACCACACCGGCTTCGTGGTGGACGACGACCGGGTCGCCTACCTGGCCGGCCACCTGCGGGCGGTGGCGGCGGCGATCGCGCGCGGGGCCGACGTGCGCGGATATTTCGCGTGGTCGCTGCTGGACAACTTCGAGTGGTCGTACGGCTACGAGAAGCGGTTCGGCATCGTGCGCGTGGACTACGAGACGCAGGCGCGCATCCCGAAACAGAGCGCCCTGTGGTACCGGGACACGATCCGCCGGGTCAAGGGATGACGTCCGTTGTGGACCGGCGCACCGCCGGCGTGCACCGGTTCCCGTCACCCACGAAGCATTCCGCGCCACGCGCCACCCACCAGGAACCCGCCGCGAGCTACCGACGCCGCCCGTGCTCAGGCGGCGTCGGTGTTCGCGACCGTTCGGGACTTCGAGGTGCGTGGCCGCTTCTTCGGCCTACCGTTCTCCCTGGGGTCGCCGCCCCTGGCCAGCAGTGCCGCCACCGGCAGGGTGGCCGCCCCGAACGCCACCGCGTCCGGGCCCAGTTGGCACAGCTCGATGGTGGTCTGGCCGAAGGTGTGGCGCAGTGCGTGGGCCCGCGCGGCGTCGCGGATGTCGGGCAGCAGCGTCGCGCCCAGCGCCAGGCCGGCCCAGCCGCCCAGGACGATCCGTTCCGGGTTGAACAGGTTGACCAGGTTCGCGATGCCGGCGCCCAGGTAGCCGGCCGTCTCCTGCAACACCTTCGCGGCCGTCTTGGACTTCCCCGCCGACGCGATCAGCGCCTCCAAGCCGGCCTGTTCGTCCTCTCCGGACGTTCCGCGACCGCCGCGCGCCTGCCGGTACCGGTCCAGGATGCCTTCGGCACCGACGTACGATTCGAGGCAGCCGCGCGAACCGCACCGACACGGTCGGCCCGCGTAGCTGATGACCGTATGACCCCATTCGCCCGCGCTGCTGGTGGCGCCGCGGTACGTCGTGCCGTCGGTGATCACGGCCGCGCCGACGCCGGAGCCGATCAGCACGATCACCGCGTGTCCGGCGCCTTTGCCGGCGCCGAACCACATCTCGGCCTGGCCGAGGGTCTTGGCGCCGTTGTCGAAGAACAGCGGCAGTGTGATGCCGCGCTCCCGCAGCATCGCGTCGAGCGGCACGGCGTCCCAGCCGATGGTCGGCGCGTGCACGCGGATCTGCTCACCCTGCTCGACCGAGCCGGGCACGCCGATGCCGACGCCGATCACCGTGCTCTCGTCCACTCCGGCCTTGGCCAGCACGTCCCGCAGGCCGGACGCGACCTGTTCGACGACCGTTGCCGGTTCGGGTCGCACGGACGGCAGCTGCTGTTCGACCGTGGCCAGGGCGGTCATCGACAGGTCGAACAACTCCACCTTCACACCGGTTTCACCGACGTCGACGCCGACGACGTGGCCGTAGCCGGGGTCGACGCGCAGCAGCACGCGCGGCCGCCCACCATCGGAATCGATCAGACCTGCCTCGACGATCAGCCGCTCGTCGATCAGCTCCCCGGTCACGTTGCTGACCGTCGCGGCGGACAGCCCGGTGAGTGCGCTCAGCTCGTGCCGGGACAGCGGTCCGTCGAAGAACAGCTTGGACAGCAGCGCCGACCTGTTGTGCCGCCTCAGGTCGCGAACCGTGGTGCGCTTCGACTCCATCGGATCCCCATCCCCGCCGTCTTGACTACAGCATGCCCGCACGAGTCTAATAGACGGCATAATTTAAACAATGAATTAACCCCGTGGATCGAGAAAGGAAGTGCGACGGTGCCGGTCGGGGTCGTGCGGGACCCACACACCGGACCAGCGCATCGTGATCATCCGTCCCGACCGGGCCTGCCGCGCCCGGCGCGGGAGCGAAGCGACTTCGTAGGCATCAGCGCTGATTGACTACGACACCTCGGCCGCTCGGCGTACGGACATCGCCGTCCGTAACTTACCGGCGGCCGACTGTGCGAACCCACCCGCAAGACCAGGTCAGCCGAGTGCGGCGGCTGGCGTCGCCATCGTTGGCATCCAACGGCTTGAAGGCACCGACGGTGCTGCCGGACAGTACGGCCACGACAACGTCCGGCCGGATGTCCGTGCACACAGGCCGAAACGGTTCGCTCGACGACAGACGTAGGACACGTGCCGAGGGAGCACTGATGAGTGACCAACACAACCTGGGCCCCGATTTCGTCTGGGGGGCAGCGACATCCGCCTACCAGATCGAAGGGGCCGTCACCGAGGACGGCAGGTTACCGTCCATCTGGGACACTTTCTGCCGGGTGCCCGGCGCCATCGACAACGGCGACACCGGTGACGTCGCCTGCGACCACTACCACCTGTGGCGCCAGGACATCGGGCTGATGCGCGACCTGAACATCGAGGCGTACCGGTTCTCCATCGCCTGGCCCCGGGTGCTGCCGGAGGGCACGCTGCGGGTCAACCAGGCCGGGCTGGACTTCTACGACCGGCTGGTCGACGGGCTGCTGGAGGTCGGCATCCGGCCGTACGCCACGCTCTACCACTGGGATCTGCCGCAGGCCCTGCAGGACAGGGGCGGCTGGCCGTCCCGGGACACCGCGTTCGCGTTCGCGGAGTTCGCGTCCGTCATCGCCACCCGGCTGGGTGACCGGGTCGCCGACTGGTTCACCGTGAACGAGCCGCTGTGCTCGGCGTGGATCGGGCACCTGGAAGGCACGATGGCGCCCGGGGTCCGGGACATCACCCAGGCCGTCCCCGCCGCGCACCACCTGCTGCTGGGCCACGGCCTGGCAACGGCGGCGCTGCGCAACCTGTCCAGCGGCCCGGTGCGCGTCGGACCGGTGCTGAACCTGAGCGGGTGCGAACCGGCCAGCCAGGACGAGCCGGACGTCGACGCGGCACGCCGGGCCGACGGCCACACGAACAGGTGGTGGCTGGACCCGCTGTACGGGCGCGGCTACCCGGCGGACATGATCGAGGTCTACGGCGTCGAACCGCCGATCCGGCCCGGCGACATGGAGACCATCGCCCAGCCGACGGACCACTTCGGGCTCAACTACTACTTCCGCCAGGTCGTCACCGACGACCCGGACGGCCCGCCGCCGCGGGCGCGCGGCATCAGCGTCCCGGACTGGACGCTGACCGCGATGGGCTGGGAGGTGTACGCGGACGGCCTGGAGCAGCTGCTCAACCGGGTGCACCAGGAGTACCAGGTGCCGCGCATCTACGTGACGGAGAACGGCTCGGCGTGGCCGGACGAGATCGAGCCGGACGGCCAGGTGCAGGACAAGGAGCGGATCGAATACCTGGAGCAGCATCTGGAGGCCTGCGTGCGGGCGGCCAAGGCGGGCGCACCGCTGGCCGGCTACTTCGCCTGGTCGCTGCTGGACAACTTCGAGTGGGCGTACGGCTACGCGAAGCGGTTCGGCCTGGTGCACGTCGACTACGCGACCCAGCGGCGCACCGTCAAGGCCAGCGGGTACCGGTACGCCGACATCATCCGGGCATACCGCCAGCAGATGCAGTGGACGACCGCGCCCAGCTCGGCGACGTGATCGGGGGCCCGGCCCGGCGTTACAGGGTCGGGCCCACATAACCCGATCAGGCGAAACACCGCCGTTCCGCATCATGACCCGGGTCTCCGGCCCGTCTCGGCTACGTACACCGAGAACAGGAGGCACGGGCCATGACCACCATCCACCACGAGCAGGTAGCGGCTCTGCTCCCCGCGGCGCGGTCGGAGGACCGCCGTCCCACGCCGGTCAGCACCCGCTGGACGTACGACTCGACCGAGCCCTACGCCCTGACCGTGGCGTTCGCCACCGAGCGCGGCAGGTGGGTCGAGTGGGTGTTCGCCCGGGACCTCCTGGTCCACGGCCTCACCGAACCGGCGGGCGAGGGCGACCTGCGGATCCGCCCGCACGACGAGGCCGCCGAGCTGCTGATGCTGGAGATCCACGCACCCACCGGCAGTGCCACGTTCGTGCTGGACCGGGACGACACCGAGGACTTCCTGGCCGACACGCTGGACGAGGTGCCGGCGGGCACCGAGAGCACGCACTTCGACATCGACCGCCTGCTCGCCGAACTCACCACGGGCTGATCGCGGCAACCGGCCGGCCGCACACCAGGGCCGACCGGCCCCCGCGACCGGCCACCCGCCGAACTCACCACCAGTTGATCACCGCAACCGGCCCCGGCCCGCCCGCCACACACCGATCTGCCCAACCACTCGACGGGCCACCTCGCACCGACCGGCCTCCCGCCGACCACCTGCCCGCCGCCAGCTGGCCGCCGCGACCGACCACCCGCCGACCGCACGCTCGCCGAACCCACCGCCGGCTGATCGGCGCAACCGACCGCACACCAACCATCCCGACCACCGGCCCGGTCGGCCGGCCAACCACCCGGCCGATCACCTCGCACCGTCCGGCCTCCGCCGACCGGCGGCCCGCGGAACTCGTTCCGCGGGCCGCTCGTCGATTCGGCCGCCGCGCGGCCCCGGGTTCACTTGATCTCGACCATGGGACACCTCCTCGGCAACGGGCCAACGAGGCGGTAGTAAACCAAGTATTTTTCGCCTGTTACCGCAATGCCACAAATCGATGTCACCCTTTGCGATTTCCGACCCGGATCGCCCAGAATTCGGACGGGAGGGTGGCGTGACGGAAACCATTCTGGTGGATTTCGCGGGTGATGGCGCGGGCGTCGACGACCTGACGTGGGGGCAGATCGGCCTGTGGCAGGCGATGTGCGGCAACGGCCGGTCGCGCACGATGGGCGGCGTGACGCCGCTGCCCGCCGGCATGACGGTGGACGACGCCGCCGACATCCTGCGGTTCGTGATGGGCCGCCACCAGGCGCTGCGCACGCGGCTGGTGTTGGCCGACGGGGTGGCGCGGCAGTCGTGCGAGTCGGCCGGAAAAGTGCCGCTGACGATCGTGGACGCGGCCGGTGACGATCCGTCGGCAGTGGCCGAACGCGTTTTCACGGACTATCAGGAACGCAATTTCGACTACGAACACGAGTGGCCGGTCCGGATGGCACTGATTCGTGCCGGCGGCGAACTCACGCACACCGTCGTCGTCTATCTGCACCTGGCCATCGACGCGGGCGGTCTGGCCGCCCTGCTCGCCGACCTCGCGGCGCGTGATCCGGTGACCGGCGCCGCACCGCCGGTCACCGCCGTCCCCCCACTGGAGCAGGCACGCCAGCAGCGCGGACCGGAGGCGGCGCGGGCCTGCGCCGCGTCGCTGAAGCACCTGGACCGGGTGTTCCGGACGATGTCGCCGAGCCGGTTCGGGCCGCCCAGGTACCCGGGGCCCGCCGCGTTCCGGCAGCTGCGGTACCGGTCGCCCACTGCCGCGCTCGCCGTGCGCGCCGCAGCGGCCCAGTTGGGCTCGAACACGTCGTCGGTGCTGCTGGCGGTGTTCGCGACCGGCCTGGCCCGGTACACCGGGAACAGCCCGGTGATGGCGTGGCTGATGGTCAACAACCGGTTCCGGCGCGGGTTCACCGACTCGGTCAGCGCACTGGTGCAGATCAGCCCGTGCCTCATCGACGTGACGGACGTCACGCTCGCCGAGGCGGTCCGGCGGGCGCGGGCCGGGGCCCTGGCCGCCTACAAGAACGCGTACTACGACCCGAACCTGCAGGACGAGCTGATCGACCGGATCAACGCCGAGCGCGGCGTGGAGGTCGACCACTCCTGCTTCTACAACGACCGCCGCCAGGCCGACCGGGACCCGGTCGGCGCGCCGGTGCCGACGGCGGCGGACATCACGGCGGCCGGGCCGGGCGAGTTCGCCTGGGACGACGAGCCCCACCTGCCCCGGCAGAAGCTGTACTTCCACGTGGCCGACCCGCCCGGCGCGCTGGACTTCATCATGTCCGTGGACACGCGCTACTTCGACGAGCGGGACATGCGGGCGGTGCTGCGCGGCATGGAGGACGTCGCCGTCGAACTGGCCCTCCGTCCGGCGTCGCCGACCGGCGTCAGGTGATCGTGCCGGCTTCCGCGCCGATCGTGGTGTCCTCGCCGTGGCCGGTGTGCACGACGGTGGCCGGGTCCAGGGTCAGCAGCCGTTCGCGGATCGACCGCACGATCGTGTCGTGGTCGCTGTAGGACCGTCCGGTCGCGCCGGGGCCGCCGTGGAACAGCGTGTCCCCGGTGAACACCATTCCCATGTCCGGCACCGAGAAGCACACCGAACCGGGCGAATGGCCGGGCGTGTGCAGGACGTGCACCGGCACCCCGGCCACGGTGATGACGTCGCCGTCGGCCAGCGGCGTGTCCCAGCTCGCGTGCGGGTGCGCCAGCCGCCACAGCACGTCGTCGTCCGGGTGCAGGGCGATCCGCGCGTTCGTCTTCTTCGCCAGGGCGGGTGCCGCGTCGACGTGGTCGTCGTGGCCGTGGGTGCAGGCGATCGCCACGACGGACCGGCCGGCCACCGCCTCCTTGATGGCGAAGTAGTCGTGGGCGGCGTCGATCACCAGCACCTCGCTGTCGTCACCGAGCAGCCAGACGTTGTTGTCGACGTCCCACGTGCCGCCGTCGAGGTGGAACTGGCCCGACGTGACGACCTTGTCCAGTCGAACGGCCATCAGAAGACCACCACGGAACGCAGCACGTCGCCGTGGTGCATCTTGGTGAACGCCTCCTCCACGGCGTCCAGCGCGATCGTCTCGGACACGAACGCGTCCAGGTCCAGCCTGCCCTGCTGGTAGAGGTCGACCAGGTACGGGAAGTCCCTGCTGGGCAGGCAGTCGCCGTACCAGGACGACTTGAGCGAGCCGCCGCGGGCGAAGAAGTCGATCAGCGGCATCTCGATCGTCATGTCCGGGGTGGGGACGCCGACCAGCACCAGCGTGCCGGCCAGGTCGCGGGCGTAGAAGCCCTGCTTCCAGGTCTCCGGCCGGCCGATCGCCTCGATCACGACGTCCGTGCCGAAGCCGTCGGTGAGTGCCTGCACCGCTTCCACGACGTCCGCGTCGCGGGCGTTGACGGTGTGCGTGGCACCGATGCCGCGGGCCCACTCCAGCTTCCGGTCGTCCACGTCGACCGCGATGATCTTCGTGGCGCCGGCGAGCTTCGACCCGGCGATGGCCGCGTCACCGACGCCGCCGCAGCCGATCACGGTGACGCTGTCGCCCCTGGTCACGGCACCGGTGTTGATCGCGGCGCCCAGGCCGGCCATCACACCGCAGCCCAGCAGGCCGACCGCTGCCGGCGACGCCGACGGGTCCACCTTCGTGCACTGTCCACTGTGTACCAAGGTCTTGTCGGCGAACGCCCCGATGCCCAGAGCCGGGGACAGCGGCGTGCCGTCCTCCAGGGTCATCGGCTGGGCCGCGTTGTGCGTGTCGAAGCAGTACCACGGCTTGCCCTTCAGGCAGGCCCGGCACTTCCCGCACACCGCCCGCCAGTTCAGGATCACGAAGTCGCCGGGCGCCACGTCCTCGACGCCATCGCCGACCGACTCGACGATCCCGGCCGCCTCGTGGCCGAGCAGGAACGGGAAGTCGTCGTTGATGCCACCCTCCCGGTAGTGCAGGTCGGTGTGGCACACCCCGCACGCCTGCACCCGCACGACGGCCTCACCGGGCCCCGGATCGGGCACGACGATCGTGCGGACCTCCACCGGCGCACCCTTCGCCAGTGCGACGACACCACGAACCTGTTCGGCCACGGATACCGCTCCTTCGCTACTCCGCCGACAACAGTGGCGTGCCGTTGAACACGCCCAGCTGCTCCTCGTAGAACTCCAGGCCAACACCGTTGGGATCACGAATGTACAGGCTGTCCTCGATGCCGCGGTCCGGTCCGACGTACGTCACGCCCGCCTCGTCGAGCTTCGCCCGGATGGCGGCGAAACGCTCGGGTGACACGGACAACGCCATGTGCTGCACCGCGCCGATCGTCTCGGTGAACGCCGGATGGTCGTGCCCGGGGAAGTCGAAGAAGCCGAGCAGGTTGCGGTTGCCGATGTCGAAGAAGAAGTGGCTGGAACCGGCGTAGTCGCGGTTCTCCACGAGCTCCACCAGCGGGAACCCGAGGAACTCCTGGTAGAAGCGGATCGTCTCCTCCACGTCGCGGCAGATCAGCGCGATGTGGTGCACCCCGCGCGTCGGCGTGGCCGGCCGTTCGCCGACGGGTTTGAGGTACGTGTCGCGCAGTTCGTCGCGGCGCGAGCGGATCTTGGCGAGTTCGTCGCCTTGGGGCTGTGGCATTCAGGACACCTCCGCAACAACCGTACGACTGAGAACGCGGTCCAGCACGCCACGCAACTCGTCCGCCGTATCAGCCGGCGCCGTGGCTCTGCGCCAGGCGATGTAGCCGTCCGGGCGGACCAGCAGGCAGCCGTCGTCCTCGACCGCTCCGGCGACCATCCGGCCCCAGTCGCCGTAGGCGTCGGCGGCGTCCGCGCCACCGATCACCACCGCCCGCAGGCCCTCGGCCTCGGCCGCGTCGACCCACGCGGTGCCCGACGGGCCGGTGACCACGGTGAACGCGCCCATGCCGACCAGATCGAGGGTGGACACCCGCCTGCCGGTGCCGTCGACGAGCCACACGTGCGGCAGCTTCGCGCCCGGCCGGGTGCTGGGCTGGTGGTACAGCTCCGGGTCGCGCTCCCACGTCTCCGGCTCGTCGTCGGCCACCACCGCGCCGGACACGTACCGCTGGTTCAGTTCGACGCCGTGCGCGTTGAACTCGAAGTGCTTCAGCTCGATCGCGTCGTCCAGCGCCCGTCGCCGGGCCCTGCCCTCCGGCCCCGGCGCGCGGCAGGCGGCCAGGCCGGTCTCGATGGCGGCAGCGTCGGCGCCCTCGGTCATGCCCAGCGCCTGGAAGATCGGGCCGAACTGGTCGCGGGACAGGTTCGCCCGGTCCACGATCTGCTTGCCGACCGGCGCACGCTCCTGCGTGTAGCTGTCCAGCAGTGGCGGTCCGGCCTGACCGCGCAGCACCATGGCCAGCTTCCACGCCAGGTTGTACGCGTCCTGCACGGACGTGTTCGAGCCGAGGCCGTTCGACGGCGGGTGCCGGTGCACGGCGTCACCGGCGCAGAACACCCGGCCGGCCGAGTACTCGGTGGCGTAGCTGTGGTTCACCGTCCACAGCGACGTCGAGGTGATCGTCACGTCGACGTCCGGGTCGCCGACCAGGTCGTGCACGATCTCTCGCGCGGTCTCGTCGGTCACCTCCGGCGGCGGCTGGTCGATGTCGTAACCCCAGGTCAGCAGCCATTCGTGCCATGGCCGCACCATCCGGACCAGGCCCATGCCGATCCCGCCCAGGTGCGCGCCGGGCCGCATCACCCAGTACAGGACGCTGGGCCGGTGCGCGACGTGGGCGGACAGGTCGGCCTGGAACACGATGTTCATGCTGCCCGCCTTGCCGGACCGCCCGGCGATCGGCAGTCCGACCTGCTCGGCGACCAGGCTGCGGCCGCCGTCCGCGCCGATCAGGTACCGGGAGCGCACGGTGAACTCGTCGCCGCGCACCCGGTCGCGCAGCAGCGCGGTCACGCCGTCGGCGTCCTGTTCCAGGGACAGGAACTCGGTGTCGAACCGGACCTTCGCGCCGCGCGCCGCCGCGTTGGACACCAGGATCGGCTCCAGGTAGGTCTGCGGCAGGTCGATCATGCCGCACGGGCTGGCCGCCGTGTACTCGGACAGCAGCGCGTCCGACGTGCCCCACGTGCGGATGCGGCCGATCTCCTGCCC
The DNA here is from genome assembly GCA_035546415.1 of Pseudonocardiaceae bacterium. Taxonomy (GTDB): domain Bacteria; phylum Actinomycetota; class Actinomycetes; order Mycobacteriales; family Pseudonocardiaceae; genus DATEPR01. Next base: position 3,218 of record DASZXM010000529.1, on the reverse strand, counting down.
GGCCAGCGACGTGCAGAACACCGTGTCGCCCATCAGGTGCTGCGGCGTGCCGTCGGCCAGCGCGGCCTGTTCCAGGCCCAGGTCGCGCAGGACCTCCAGGGTGCGCTGGTTGGTGATGTGCGCGCGGGGCGTGTTGGACACCCAGCCGTACTTGGTGACCAGCAGCGTCCGCACCCCGTACGTGGCCAGCAGCACGGCCGCCGAACCACCGGCCGGCCCGCTGCCCACGACCAGCACGTCGGTGTCGAATTTCTTGTCACTCATGGTTTTCCTCGACGATTCGCAAGGGGGTGATCCGGAAGGTGTAGGTGAGCAGCGACCAGGTGGCGACAGCGCGGCCGTCCGGTGTCGGGCCGGTCCGCGGGACGAAGTCGACGACCAGTTCCGGCTTGACGCCGAACACGGTGTCCGAGTCGAGGTACTTCCCGCCGGCCACGAACAGCTGCGTGACCAGCCTGCGGAAACCCGGCGCGCCGATCATGAAGTGCACGTGCGGCGCGCGGTACGGGTGGCGGCCCACGGCGTCCAGCATCTGCCCGACCGGGCCGTCCGCCGGGATCGGGTACTCGCGGGGCACGATCGTCCAGAACCGCAGCCGCCCGTCGGCGTCGGTGTGGAAGCGGGCGCGCAGCACGGGGCCGTCCTGGTCGGGCAGCTGCACGTCGTAGTAACCGTCCGCATCGGACTGCCAGACGTCGACGACGGCATCGGCGACGGGATCGCCGTTCGGCCCGGTGACCCGGACGTCCACCCAGAGCGGGGTGCCGGGCAGGCCGTCGGCGATGTCGTCGCCGTGCTCGCGCGGCGGCGGTCCGTCCACGTAGAACGGTCCCAGCACGGCCGACGGCGTGGTGTCGGCCGTGCGGGAGTTGGTGAGCAGGTCCACCACACTGGACACGCCGAGCGTGTCGGACAGCAGCACGAACTCCTGCCGGGTCGGACCGCTGATCTGGCCGGTGCGGGTGAGGAAGTCGATGGCGTAGGACCATTCGGCGTCGGTGACGTCGTGGTCGGTGACGAAGCGGTGCAGGTGCCGGACCAGCCCGGTGACCAGCTCGCGCACCCGGTCGGGCGCGTGGGCGAAGCTGGCCACGACCTGGTCGGTGAGCCAGCGGGCGTCCGGCCGGCCGGAGCCGGGCCTGCGGCCGTGCCAGGCTTCGGTGAGCAGGCCGCGGATGCCCTCCCGGGTGGGTTCGCGCGGGTTCGGGTACTGGAGCGCGAGTGCCTCGTCGGCGGCCCGCTCGATGTCGGCCTCGGCCATGCCCAGCTCCCGCAGCGATGTCGGGCCCGACAAGCGCTCGACCAGGTCGAACACGCCGGCCGCCGCGTCCGGTACGCCGAGCGCGTCGGCCATCCGCGCGAACGCCTCCGGGGCGGCGGGCGCGTTGTACGCCATCACGTGCGGCAGCAGGACCGTGTGGGTCTCGGCGTGCGGCAGCCCGAACGTGCCGCCCAGGACGTGCGCCAGCTTGTGGTGCAGGCCCATGCCGACCGTGCCCAGGCAGGTGCCGGCCAGCCAGGCGCCCTCCAGCAGCGCGGCGCGCGGCTCGGGGTCCGGGGGCCGGGCGACCACGTCGGGCAGCGCGCCGGCGATGGTGGCGAGCGTGGTCAGTGCCATGCCGTCGGTGACCGGGTTGGCCTGCGGCGAGTACAGCGCCTCCACGGCGTGGGCCATCGCGTTGACGGCACTGGTCACGGAGATGCCGACGGGCAGGCTCAGCGTGAGGTCGACGTCGTAGATGACGGTCTCCGGCAGCACGGCGGGCGAGCTGCGGGTGGTCTTGCGACCGGCGTCCGTCTCGCCGATGACCGGCGTGACCTCGGACCCGGCGTACGTGGTCGCGATGACCACCTGCGGCAGGTCGGTGCGCAGCGCGAGCGCCTTGGCCAGCCCGGTCGTGGACCCGCCGCCGACGGCGACGAGGCAGTCCGCGCCGCACTCGCGCAGCACCGCGAGGGCGCGTTCGGTGACGTCGACGGGCGTGTGCATGGCGGCGCCGTCGAACCGGCCGGCGACCAGGCCGCCCAGCGCCGCGGTGACCACGCCGGCCAGCTCACCGCCCCGTGGACCGGACAGGACCAGCACCTTCGTGCCGCCCAGCCGGGCCACCTCGGCGCCGACCCGGGCGACCGTGCCGCTGCCGAACACGATCCGCGAGGCGTTCGACGAGTAGACGAATGACCGCATGACGGCCAGTATCCGGCCGGGCCGGCGGCATTTCCTGCACGATCGGCGTGCCGGGCGGCACGAAATCGTCAGCCGGCGCGGCGCAGCGCCGCCGGCGTGGTGCCGAGTTGGGCGCGCATCACCCTGGTCAGGTGTTCCTGGTGGGAGAAGCCGCACCGGGTGGCGATCATCGCGATCGGCAGCGACCCGGCGCGCAGCAGCCGGCAGGCAGCCTCGACGCGCAACCGCATCAGGTAGCGGTGCGGCGTCTGCCCGGTGGCCGCCTTGAACCGGCGGGTGAACTGGCTGACCGACAACCCGGTCACGGCGGCCAGGTCGGACAGCGGCAGCGGTTCGGCCAGTCTGCGGGTCATCACGTCCCGGACGGCCTCGATCTCGCCGCCGGACAGGCCGCCCGAGACCGGCGGGGCGACCCGGCGGGTGCTGTGCGTGCGGACCAGGTGCGCCGCGAGCAGGCCGCCCAGATGGTCCACATAGGTCCGGGCGGACGGCTCCCACCGCCGCGCGACACCGTCCAGCGACAGCATGATCTGCTCGACGAGCGGGTCGGCGACGCCGAGTTCCTCAGCCAGTTCGACACGTCGGTCACCGGCCGCCGCCTGGAGCGCCTCGTCGGCCACGTACACGTGGACGGTGGCCAGGTCGCCGCCGAGTTCGACGGACAGCGGGCAGCCGGCGGGCTGGACGAACAGTCCGCCGGGCGGCACCAGCTGGGAACTGGTCAGCCTCGTCCGGCCGCGCCGCACGGTGACCGGGCCGTCCAGGTGCAGGATCAGCTGGTGGGTGCCTGCCGGGTCGAAGGAGGCGCGGTAGCGCCGCTCGCGCTGCGTGGAGACGTAGAGCTGGTCCCAGCCGAGGCCGGCACTGGTGTGGTCGGGCCGCACCCAGGGCAGCCGGAGGATGCCGTTGGTGTCCAGGACACCCAGCTCGGCCACGGGCCGGACCTCCCTCCACGTCGAGGCGCGGTGTGCCGAAATCGTACGTCACCCGCGATCGGGGCCTTGACAAACAAGGTGGTCCAGTCCAATTT
>DASZXM010000528.1:0-7848 GCA_035546415.1 Pseudonocardiaceae bacterium | reverse complement strand
ACCTCGACGCCCAGGCCGTCGATGTCGGCGCCGGACGCGGGAACGACCTGCATCACCTCGAAGCCGTCCGCCGTCGCCGAGAGGATCACCACCGGTTGTCGTGGCACGAAGTCGGCCCACCAGAGTTCGCCGCGGCGCATGGCTATTCTGTCAGGTCCGTGTCGGGGAGTTGGCCGAGTGCGCCGAACGCCGCCAGGTGGTCGGTCACGTCGCCGCGGGTGGTCCAGGTGCGGAGCTGGTGCGCCGAGCGGCGGGACAGCAGCGCGCGGGTCAGGTCGAAGTCGTCCGCTTCCAGCACCACGGCCGGTGGGTCACCCGATGCCCACCGCCAGTGCTGGCCGACCAAGGCGATCGGCGGCAGGCCACCGAGGCGGGCAGCGAACCGGTCCACGAAACGATCGCGCACCGCGGCCAGGCCCGGCGTGTCCCGCGCACCGGGCACGCCCAGCGCACCGCGCAGGTCCTGTTCGTGGATGATCACGTCGGCCAGCGGCCGCGTGCCGTGGTCGGCCATCCACGCGCGCAGCGGCTCGGTCAGCGCACGCCACTCGGCCAGCAGCGTCGGCACGTCCCTGCCGGCCCGTTCGTCGACCTGGCGTTGCGTCCACGTGCTGTTGTGGTCGTCCGGCTCGTCGCCGCGGACCACGTCCGCGCCCAGGCCGATCATGTGCGACAACAGGCCGCGCACCGTCCACGCCGGGCACGCCGGGACCGTCAGCGCGGCCCGGTCCGCGTCGAGGCCCTCGGTCAGTTCGATGACCCGGCGCTGGGCGGCCGTCCACTCCTCGATGTCGTTCACGGCACCAGTGGACCACGCCGGGCAAGACCGGCGGCCCGTCCACTGTGGTCCGACCCGGCTGCTAGACATGCGGCATGCGGATCGGGCGGCTGTCGGTGACCGAGCAACTGCACGCGCTGCGCGAGACGCTGGAGCGCAACCCGGTGGTGACGGACGTGCTCGCCGGTGCGGCGACGCTGGATCTCCCCGGGTGGTACCTGACGGCGGGCTGTGTGTTCCAGACGGTGTGGAATGTGGCCACCGGTCGGCCGTCGACCGCTGGAATCCGGGACTACGACCTGTTCTACTTCGACGACTCGGACCTGGGTTGGGACGCCGAGGACGCCGTTGTCCGCGCCGCCGCACGCGTGTTCGGCGACCTTCCCGTCGAAGTGCGCAACGAGGCGCGGGTACATCTGTGGTACGAGGACCGCTTCGGCGTGCCGTGCCCACCGCACACGTGCACCGAGTCGGCCATCGACGCGTTCGCCGCCACCACCTGCTGCCTGGGCGTTCGGCTCGACGGCGACGACTGGCGCGTGTACGCGCCGCACGGTCTGGCCGACGTCTTCAACCTCGTCGTCCGCCCGAACCCGGTGCTCGCGTCGCGTAACGTGTACGAAACAAAAACCCGCCGCTGGCTCGAACAATGGCCGGAACTCACCGTGCTGCCGTGGCCGGAGAACGGTCGATGAATACATTCAGTGGGCTGGGTCTCATTTCATCAGCCGGAAGTGGCCGAACGCACGATCTTTCCCGGCACTGGATCGTGCGGCGCAGAGGCACCGACCGGTAGGCTGAAGCGTCCGGCTGTTTCCGCCGGTGACGCGCTGACCAGCAGGAGGACCCCGGTGACCCAGTCGGCTGCCGAGGCCCAGGTTGAGGCCGGGCCCATTCGTCGGGTGCTCGTCGCGGAGGACGAGGCACTGATTCGGCTCGACCTCGTGGAGATGTTGCGCGAGGAAGGCTACGACGTCGTCGGTGAGGCCGGCGACGGGGACGAGGCCGTCAAACTCGCCACCGAGCTGCGCCCCGACCTGGTGATCCTCGACGTGAAGATGCCCAAGCGGGACGGAATCGAGGCCGCGTCCGACATCGCAGGACAACGCATCGCCCCCGTGGTCATCCTGACCGCGTTCAGCCAGCGTGACCTCGTCGAGCGTGCCCGGGACGCGGGCGCCATGGCCTACCTGGTGAAGCCGTTCGCCAAGCGCGACCTGGTGCCCGCCGTCGAGCTGGCGATCAGCCGGTTCACCGAGCTGCAGGCGCTGGAGAACGAGGTCGCCGGGCTCACCGACCGGCTGGAGACCCGCAAGCTCGTCGAACGCGCCAAGGGGCTGCTGATGGCGAAGCAGGCGATGACCGAGCCGGAGGCGTTCCGCTGGATCCAGCGCACCGCCATGGACCGGCGGACCACGATGAAGGCCGTCGCCCAGGTCGTCGTCGAGAACTTCGCCTGAGGGCGAAGCAGGCGCCGCGTGCGTGTCCGCGCCGGCCATGCACGCGGCCGTGAGGCAACCGGTGCTAGCACCTCGCGAGCCACTGCTCAATATGTTTGCGTGAGCATCGCCTGACCGGGTGTATGGGCCCGATCGTCGGGCCCAGCCGGCACCGGACACCTCGGACCGCCACTGACGTGCGTAAACATCACGTACCGTAACGCGCAAAGTTCTGGGTACGTCTGGTTCGGTCCCGCGCGTTCGTGTACGGTCCGTCACCGTATTCAATCAACCCGTCAGCGGTTTGTCGGGATTGCCGGTCGCAAGCTTATGGCACCGTCACGATGTGGATACGGATGCAGGTCGCAGCCTGCCGGTCAGCGTCGCGACGGCTACCTTGCTGGCCTAGCCATGCCCGAACGGGCTCCGCCGTCCCCGGCGGTCGGTTGGTTATGGGAGGAATTGGTGTCTGCAGCACGACTCGCGCGAGCTGCCGCGGTAGTGGCGATCCTGTCACTCACCGTGGGTGCTTGTGCCGCGAAGAACAACTCCGGCTCCGGCGGGAGCGGAAGCACGGGCGGGGGTCTGGCTGCCCTGAACAACCTGCCCGTCGTCAAGAACCTGCCCGTTCCCGCGGACGCCGCGAATCCGGCAGGTGACGGCAAGGCCACGTGCAGCGGCGTGACGCTCGCCTACGCCGGCGCCGAGAGCGGTCCGAACGCTCAGCTCGGCATCAACATCTACAACGGTGTCCAGCTGGCGATCAACCAGCACAACCAGGCCAACCCCGGCTGCCAGGTGACCTTCAAGAAGTACGACACCGGCGGCGACCCGAACCAGGCGCCCGGTGTCGTGACGCAGGTCGTGCACAACACCGCCGTCGTCGGTGTGGTCGGCCTGCCGTTCTCCGGTGAGTCCAAGGCGACCGGCAACATCTTCCAGCAGGCCGGCCTGGTGCACATCACGCCGTCCGCGACGAACCCCGGCCTCACCCAGAACGGCTGGACCACGTTCTTCCGCGCGCTGGGCAACGACAACCAGCAGGGCCCGGCGGCCGCCAAGTTCATCACCAGCAAGCTGAACGCCAAGAAGGTCTGTGTCGTCCAGGACGACTCCGACTACGGCACCGGCCTCGCCGCGGCCACCACCAGCGCACTGGGCAGCGCCGACGACACGGCGTGCAACGACAAGGTCACCACCGGTCAGAAGGACTTCTCGTCCACGGTCAGCAAGATCATGGCCGTCAAGCCGGACGCGGTGTTCTACTCCGGCTACTACGCCGAGGGCGCTCCGTTCGACCAGCAGTTGGTCAACAAGGGCTACAAGGGCATCTTCGTCGGCCCGGACGGCGTGAAGGACCCGGCGTTCATCCAGCAGGCCGGCAGTGCGTCCAACAACGCCGTCTTCACCTGCCCGTGCACCGACGGTTCGCTGATCCCGTCGTTCGCCTCCGACTACAAGAAGGTCAGCGGCGGCGCCGCCCCGGGGACCTACTCGCTGGAGGGCTACGACGCGGCGACCGTGCTGCTCAAGGGCATCGACGCCGGCAACACGACCCGTGCCAAGCTGCTCGACTATGTCAAGAACTACAACGGTGACGGCCTGAGCAAGCACCTGCAGTGGGACGCCAACGGCGAGCTGAAGGCGTCCGCCGTGTACGGCTACAAGGTGCAGAACGGCAGCATCGTCTACATCGGCCAGATCTCCTGATCCAGGCCGGGACGTAGACCAAGAAGTGCTCCTTTGAATACTGCCGGGCATGTTCTCCGACGACAACGCGTCGGAGAACATGCCCGGTGTCACACCAGGAACGTGAGGCCGTGCATCAACTGACCTTATTCCTCGCGGATGGCGACAGCTGGATCAACTTCAACGTCGACGCGTTCAAGCAACTGTTCTGGAACAACACGTTCGACGGGCTGACGTTCGGCGCCATCTATTCGTTGATCGCGATGGGGTACACGCTGGTGTACGGCGTCCTCCGGCTGATCAACTTCGCGCACTCCGAGGTGTTCATCTCCGGTGCGTACGCGGTGTTCTTCACCTTGTCGTGGCTCGGTTTCAGCGGATCGGCACCCGGACTGAGCACGATCGCGCTGATCGGTGACCTGATACTCGCCGCGGTCGCGGCGATGATCGTGTCCGCTGTGGTCGCGGTGATCCTGGAACGCGTCGCCTACCGGCCGCTGCGCCGGAGGAACGCGCCACCACTGGTCTTCCTCATCACGGCGATCGGCGCGTCGTTCAGCATCCAGTACCTCATCGAGTGGTGGCGTGGCGCCAACGCCGAACAGGCGCTGATCATGTTCCAGCCGACGCCGGTGTTCACCGTCTTCGGCACGGACATCGACAACATGCAGATCACCATCTTCGTGGCGGCGATCCTGCTGATGATCGTCGCGGACATCTTCATCAACCGCACCCGGCTGGGCCGCGGTGTCCGCGCCGTCGCCCAGGACCCGGACACGGCGACGCTGATGGGCGTGAACAAGGAACGCGTCATCATGCTGACGTTCATCATCGGCGGTCTGCTGGCCGGTGCCGCGGCGCTGTTCTACGTGATGAAGGTGCCCTCCGGCGTGATCTACAACGGCGGGTTCAACCTGGGCATCAAGGCATTCGCCGCGGCCGTGCTCGGCGGCATCGGCAACATCCGCGGTGCCATGGTCGGCGGCCTGCTGATCGGCCTCATCGGTGACTACGGTCAGACCCTGCTCGGTCTCTCCCAGTGGTCGGACATCATCGCCTTCGTGGCGCTGGTCGTGATTCTCATGTTCCGTCCGACCGGCATCCTCGGCGAGTCCCTCGGAAAGGCGCGGGTATGACGACGGCACAGCCAGCACAGACGGCGCGGCCGACCGACGAGTCCGCCATCCGCCGGTTCCGCACGTGGTGGAACAGCCTGTCCCGACCGCAGCAGTGGGCGGGCGTGCTGCCGATCGTGGTGTTGATCTACGCCCTGCCGGTGATCAACCCGCCGATCATCACCACCGAGCCGACGTACGACTTCCCGATCTCGATGTTCAACTGCGCCGTGCTGGTGCTGGTGGCGCTCGGCCTGAACGTCGTGGTCGGCCAGGCCGGCCTGCTCGACCTCGGGTACGTCGGCTTCTTCGCGGTCGGCACGTACGTCGCGGCACTGCTCACCAGCCGCGACTCCATGCTGCACAAGCTGCCCTACCTGGCGACGCTGCCGCTGGCCATGATCGTGACCACGGTCGCGGGCCTGATCCTGGGCATGCCGACACTGCGGTTGCGCGGCGACTACCTGGCGATCGTGACCCTGGGCTTCGGTGAGATCGTCCGCCTGCTGGCCACGATCATCCCGGACCTGAAGGGCCAGGTCGGCTTCCAGGGCGTCGGCCACCCGCCGGGCACCCGGTCGGACGGCAGCCCCCTGTTCAACAACAGCGACGGCCTGCCGTGGTACTGGCTGACCGTCACGCTGATCATCATCGTGCTGCTGTTCATCGGGAACCTGGAGCGCAGCCGGGTCGGCCGGGCGTGGGTCGCGATCCGCGAGGACGAGGACGCCGCGCAGATCATGGGCGTGCCGACGTTCCGGTTCAAGCTGTGGGCGTTCGCGATCGGCGCCGCGATCGGCGGCCTGTCCGGCGCGCTCACGGCCGGCCAGGTCGGCTTCGTGAACAACCAGGACTTCGGCGTCAACTTCTCCGTGCTCTACCTGGCGGCCGTCATCCTGGGTGGGTCGGGCAACAAGGTCGGCGTCATGATCGGCGCGTTCCTGGTGGCGTACATCCCGTTCCGCTTCAACGGGCTGGGCGCGCAGAAGTACCTGGTGTTCGGTCTGGCGCTGATCATCCTGATGATCTTCCGCCCGCAGGGCATCCTGGGTGCCCGGCAGCGGCTGCTGGCCAGGGGCCGGCAGGCGTACCAGCGGCTGATCGGCAGGCCGGAACAGCTGTCCAGCGACAGCGCCCTGGCCGCGGACAAGAGTGGTGACGCATGACCATCGAGCCGAACGACGAGGGCCAGCACGCCGTCGAGGAGACGGCCGTCATCGAGGGCGGCATCGTCGCCGAGATGGCGCAGATGACCGAGGACCAGCTGGCCGAGCACCTGGCGGAGGTCGCGGAGGCGGTCGCGCCGGAGCGGCAGATCGGTGTCGAGGTCGGGCAGACGCTGCTGGAGGTCCGTGACGTCACGCTCCGGTTCGGCGGCCTGGTCGCGCTGGACAACGTGTCGTTCGAGATCAAGCGCGGCGAGATTCTCGGCCTGATCGGCCCGAACGGTGCCGGCAAGACGACGTGCTTCAACGTGATGACCGGCGTCTACCGGCCCACGAAGGGCCAGGTGTTGCTGGAGGGCGTGTCGCTGGGCAAGCGCAAGCGCTACCAGATCACCCGGCTGGGCCTGGCCCGCACGTTCCAGAACATCCGGCTGTTCGGCGAGATGACGGCCCTGGAGAACGTGGTCGTCGGCGTCGACGCCCGGCACAAGACCAGCGTGCCGGGCGCGCTGATCCGCTCCCCGCGGCACTCCCGCGAGGAGAAGGCGGTCGTCGACCGGGCCAGCGCGCTGCTGGAGTTCGTCGGCATCGCCGACCGGGCCGCGGACAAGGCCCGCAACCTGCCCTACGGCTACCAGCGCCGGCTGGAGATCGCCCGCGCACTGGCCACCGAACCGAAGCTGCTGTGCCTGGACGAGCCGGCAGCCGGCTTCAACCCCGCCGAGAAGGAAGAGCTCATGGGGTTGATCCGCAAGATCCGCGACGACGGGTACACGGTCCTGCTCATCGAGCACGACATGCGCCTGGTGATGGGCGTGACCGACCGGATCGTGGTGCTGGAGTTCGGGAAGAAGATCGCCGACGGCCTGCCGGCGGAGATCCGTGAGAACCCCGCGGTCATCGCGGCCTACCTGGGGGTGCCAGACGATGGCGTTGCTTGAGCTGACCGACGTGTCCGTCCACTACGGACGGATCAGCGCGCTGTCCGGCGTCACGCTGACGGTCGAGGAGGGCGAGGTCGTCGCCCTGATCGGGGCCAACGGCGCCGGCAAGACGACGACGATGCGCGCCATCTCCGGCATCCGCCCGCTGTCGGCCGGCCGTATCACGTTCGACGGCGAGGACATCTCGAAGCTGCGCGCCGACCTGCGGGTGATCCGCGGTGTCTGCCAGGCGCCGGAGGGCCGGGGCGTGTTCCCCGGCATGACGGTCATGGAGAACCTGGACATGGGCGCGTACGCGCGCAAGGACAGGAAGAACCTGGCGGCCGACTACGAGCGGGTGTTCTCGCTGTTCCCTCGGCTGAACGAGCGCAAGAGCCAGGTCGGCGGCACGCTGTCCGGCGGTGAGCAGCAGATGCTGGCCATCGGCCGGGCGCTGATGGCCAAGCCGCGCCTGCTGCTGCTGGACGAGCCGTCGATGGGCCTGGCGCCGCAGTTCATCCAGCAGATCTTCCGGATCGTCACGGAGATCAACCAGCAGGGCACCACGGTGCTGCTGGTGGAGCAGAACGCGCAGCAGGCACTGTCCCGGTCGCACCGGGCGTACGTGCTGGAGACGGGCTCGATCGTCCGGTCGGGCACCGGCAAGGAGATGCTCGCCGACCCGTCGATCAAAGAGGCGTACCTGGGCGTCGCCTGACCAGGTCCGGAACACGCCGT
>DASZXM010000527.1:0-4952 GCA_035546415.1 Pseudonocardiaceae bacterium | reverse complement strand
GATCGCCGCCAGCGGGGGGTCGAACGCCCCGACGGCGAACAGCACGGCGACCCAGCGGTCCCACACGACGGCGTCGCGCCCGCGCACCCAGTCCCTGACGGTCCGTAATCGACCGACGATCCACGACCCCCCACGCGACGGCATGACAACCAGCCTAGTTGTCCGCGCACGCCCTTCCGGTCAACTTGTCTCACGTCTGCCGTTGGCGTCAGTCGGGCTCGGCGGAGGCGTTCGTCTCCCGCCACAGGACCACGATGAAGATCACGATGATCGGCAGTGCCGTCAGCACCAGTTGCAGTTGGGTCGCCGGCACGAACACCATGCCGACGAGCATCCCGAACAGTGCCAGCGCGGCGAGCCACGCGGCCACCGACAGCCGTTTCGGCGACCGCGCCGGCACGGACGACAGTCGCTGGTCCGGTGCCGGCCGGATCTTCAGGTAGGACAGCGCGATCGCGATCCACACCATGATGCCCACGGCGCCGGACGAGTCCACCAACACCAGACCGACGTTGCTCGGCGCGAGCGTGTTCACCAGGGACACCAGCAGGCTGAACACGGCCGTCGCCAGCACCGCGTTCCTGGGCACCCGGCTGGGCGACAGCGTGCGCCACGACCTCGGCGCGTCACGGTGCAGCGCCAGCGAGAACCCGATCCGCGACGCCGCGTACATGCACGAGTTGAGCACCGACAGCAGTGCGGTGAACACGACGACGTTGATGACCGTCGCGGTGGCCGGGATGTGCATCGCGTTCATCATGGTCCCGAACGGACTGTCCGCGACCGACCGGGAGTTCCACGGCGCCAGCACGACCGTCATCATCATGCCCACCACGTAGACACCGAGCACGGTGTAGGCGGTGACGGCGATGGACTTGCGGACCGACCGGCTGGGCCGATCCGCCTCGCCGGACGCGATGGCGGCCATCTCGATGCCGATGAACGAGAACGCCGCCACGAGCATCCCGGTGAACACCGAACCGGTGCCGAACGGCACCAGGCCGCCGTTGTCGATCACATTCGACAGGCCGGGCGAATGGACGTTCGGCAGCACGCCGAGCCCGGCGAGAACGGCCAGCACGGGCACGCCGACCGCGAGCACGACCTTGATGATCGACAACCAGAACTGGAACTCGCCGAACACCCGGACCGGGCTCAGGTTGACCGCTGTGAGCGCGCCCACGAACAGGAGCGACCAGCCCCACTGCGGCATGTCCGGCAGCCAGGTGTGCGCGATCGCCCCCGCGCCGCCGGACTCCACGGCCGCCGTGACCACCAGCAGCCACCAGTACATCCAGCCCACCGAGAACCGTCCGACGTGGCCGAACGCCTTGCCGGCGTAGACGGCGAACGCGCCGGAGTCCGGGTCGCGCTGGGTGAGCGTGGACAGCAGCCGCATCACGACCACCGCGACCACCCCGACGACCAGGTAGCTCACCACGACCGCCGGGCCGATGGAGGCGATCGTCTGGCCACTGCCGACGAAGATCCCGGCCCCGATCGTCCCGCCGAACGCGATCATGCTCAGGTGCCGCGGGCGGAGCGTGGTGGCGAGCCCGGTTCGCCGCTCGCGGATCTCGGTTCGGGTGGGATGGTTCATTCAGTGGCCTCCACAGCCTTGTTCGGTGACCATCAACCTTTGCAGAGGATGCGATGCCACTGTCAAGTACGTACGACGAATGGTGATCGGCCGTTCACGGTGTGTCGGCCCGGCGGCCGGTACGGAATCGGCGGTGCAGCTCGCGCACCTGTGCGGCCAACTCCGGAACCGGGCCCGCCACAACGACTGCCGGCACGACGTCCCGAATGGACAGCGGCCGCACCGGGGCCGCCGGCACACCCAGCTCCGCCAGCCACACGCCGAGCTGTTCGGACGACGTCGCATACACGATCCGGCCCAGCCCGACCCAGCCGTGTGCCGCAGCACACATCGGACAGTGCTCGCCCGACGTGTAGACCGTCGCCGCCGCCCTGGCGGCCGGGTCGAGGTTGGCCGCCGCCCACTTCACCAGGTCGAACTCCGGGTGCCGGGTCGCGTCCCGGGCCGACATCTCCCGGTTGCGTTCCTCCGCGAGCACGGTCCCGTCCGCCGCCGTCAGCACGGACCCGAAGGGGTGGTCGCCCGCGGCGACCGCCTCGGCCGCCAGCGCCACGCACCGGCGCAGGTGCACCAGGTCCGCCTCGGTGACGGCCAGGCTGTGTCCGGTCACGAGTCCGCTCCCGGATTCGCTGTGCCAGGGGGATGCCAGCCGACGACGTCGTCGAGTCCGCGCAGTGCCAGGCCGGCCGGGATGATGCGCACCACGGTGTTCCGGACGGCTGTGGACACGCGGCCGTGCAGGGCCGCCGCGTCGCCCGCCGCCCGGGACCGCTTGGCCATGCGGTGCACGCGGGGCAGGCGTCGAGCGCTGTAGCCGGCCAGCCCGCGCGGGACGTCAGTGGCCGACTCCAGGCAGGCGGCCAGTTCGACGGCGTCCTCCAGGGCCTGGCAGGCGCCCTGGCCCAGGTTGGGCGTCATGGCGTGCGCGGCGTCACCGACCAGGGCGACGTGGCCGTGCGCCAGGCCGGGCAGCGGGGTGAGATCGTAGAGTTCGTTGCACAGCAACTGTTCCGGCTCGGCATCGCGTAGCAGTTCGGGCAGCGGGAAGTGCCAGTCCGCGAACCGCTGCCGCCACCACGGCAGTGCGGCGTCCGGCCCGGCAGCGGCCGTGGGGACGACCAGGTACGCGTACACCCGCCCGTCGGCCAGCGGCACGACACCCGCGTAGTCACCCCGACCCCACGTTTCACCGCCCGCCAGGCCGTCCGGGTCGGCGACCCGGCCGATCAGCCGGGCGGCCAGCATCCCGGTGGGACGGACCCGCGCGTCCGGCCACAGCGCCGTCCGCACCGTGCTCCGCAGCCCGTCCGCGCCGATCACCACGTCACCGTCGACACGTTCGGCGGAACGCGTGGTCACGGCGCCGTCCGGGTCGACGGAATCGACGTCGGCGGACACCCGGATGTCCACGTCGGTGCACGCATCGCGCAGCGCGGTGAGCAGCTGCCGCCGTTCCAGCACGACGACGCCGTCGCCGAACCGCCTGGTCACGGCGGCGGCGTCGCTGCGGCTGAGCCACCTGCCGCGCCAATCGCGAATGCCGCCCGGCGCCTGCGCCAGGCCGAGACCGCGGATCCGATCGCCGATGCCGAGCGCGTCCAACGCGCGCAACGCGTTGGGCCACAACGTGAGTCCGGCGCCGACCTCGGACAGTTCGGACCGTCGTTCGAGCACCGTCACCCGCCAGGACCGGCGCCGCAGTGCCACGGCCGCCGCCACCCCACCGATTCCCCCGCCCACCACGACCGCGTGCCCCGCCATGGGGCCATCATGCCCCAAGAGCTCCTCACATGGTCTGGGCCGGGTGGCCGCACTGGTACACCGTTTCCGCGGCGCGGACCCGGCAGACCGGGCAGACGTTGACCGGTCGGTCCCTGCGCCCCCAGAACGGGTAGGTGGCCCCGCAGAGCGCGGTGATCCGCTCACCCGGCCGCGGGTCCGGGTGGCACCGGGCACAGTAGGCGTGGGCGGTGCGTTCGACGCTCCCGGGCTCGGCAGTCACCACCCAGTGGTACCCACAGCCCTCGGGGCGCAACCTCACCGGCACGGGGCAGCCGTGCGGCTCGCCGGCGTCAGGTGTCGAACTCCGGAATCAGCTCGCCGATCAGCTCGATGCTCCTGGTGACCGCGTCCGGCGCGAGGCCGCCGATCTGGTGCAGGCACATCAGCCGGTCGACGCCCAGGTGGGCGTAGGCGCGCAGCTTCGCGCGGCACGTCTCCTGGCTGCCCACGATCAGCGACTGCTGCCCGCTGAGCACCGTGAACACCTCGTCGTCCGGCACGTGCTCACCACGCAGCACCCGCCCGATCAGCAGCTGTGCCTGGGTCGGCGCGCTGTCGGCCTCGCCGCGCAGGAACTCCCCCGTCAGCCCGCCGCCGTCGGCCGCCGCCAGGAGTTCCTCGTGGCGCAGCGTCATCTCGGCGAAGTTCGTCGCCGCCTCGAAGAACGTGAGCGCCGTGACCGTGTACCACGCCGCCGCCGCTGCCGCGCCGTCACGCATGGCCTGTTCGTCGGTGTCGGCGCAGTGTACGAACGTGAAGTAGGCGACCTGGTCGTTCACGAACGAGCCGACCGGTTCGGTGCACGCCGCCGCGGCCTTCCGGTACAGCCCGATCATCCGGCCCGCCCGCTCCAGCGACTCCCACATCGTGGTGGCCAGCACGCCGACCCCGCGCCTGCCCGCGTCCTCGAACGACGAGGGGCTGGCCGCTGCCTGCCACAGCGGTGGATGCGGCCGCTGCACGGGTTTCGGGCCGATCGTCACGTCGTCGAACCGGTAGGCGTCGCTGTGGTAGGACACGCGGTCGGTGGTCCAGAGGCGGGGCACCAGTTCGAACGCCTGCTGGGTCTGCGCGCGGGCGTCGTCGGCCTCGATGTTGAACAGCCGCCACTCCGGGATCGTGGACCGGGTCATGCCCAGTTCCACCCGGCCGTCGCTGAGGTGGTCGAGGGTGGCGGCGCGCTCGGCGATCCGGATCGGGTGGTTGAACCGGCCCGGCGCCAGCACGGCGGCGTGGCCGAGCCGGATGCGGCTGGTGTGCTGGGCGATCGCCGCGAGCATCAGTTCCGGTGCCGACGACAGGCTGAACTCGCCCGCGCCGTGGTGTTCGACCTGCCACCAACAGCCGTAGCCCAGCCGGTCGGCCAGCTTCGCCTGGTCGACGGCCTGCCGGAACCGGCGGTTCTCGTGGCCGTCCGACCAGGGCCGCGGGTTCTGGATTTCGTTGAACAAGTCGATCCGCACGGTGCCACCCTCCGTCGCCAACCCGTCACCGGTTGATGTCTGCCGGCGGCGCCGGACCGTTACAGCCGCAGCGGTCGCGGCTCGCCCAGCGCGGCGGCCAGGACGGG
>DASZXM010000526.1:0-3555 GCA_035546415.1 Pseudonocardiaceae bacterium | reverse complement strand
AACGCCCGCAACACGGCTGCCAGCTCGTCGGTGACCATGTCGACAATAGTTGCCGATCGCGGAAACTATTGTCAAGTTGTCCTCATGCGGCTGTCGTCCGCGCCTTGGCCTCGCGGACCCCGCGCAGTGCGCCGGCCCAGGCGAGCAACTGGTCGAGCATGCCGGCCACGGCGGTGTCGAGGCCCGCGGGCGGGACGAAGGCGCCGGTGGCGAACGCCGCGTGCGTCGAGATCGTCGGTTGGGCGCGCACGGTGGCCAGCTGGAGTTCGGCGAGGACGAGCCGCAGCGCCTCGGCCGCCCGCGCGCCCGCGACCCAGCCGCCGTAGCTGATGATCCCGGCGGCCTTGTCGTTCCACTCCCGGTAGACGTGGTCCAGGGCGTTCTTCAGGGCCCCGGGATAGGAGTGGTTGTACTCGGGGACGAGGAACACGTAGCCGTCGAAGCTGTCGATGAGCGCACCCCAGGCGCGGGTGTGGTCGTGCAGGTACTGCTGGAGGTTCGGGTTGCCGGGCTCGTCGAGGTTGCCCAGGCCGTGGTCGGCGAGGTCGATCAGTTCGTAGTCGGCGCCGCCGTGGGCGCGGGCGGCCTCCAGCGCCCAGGCGGCGATCTGGCCGCCGCGGCGTCCGGGGCGAGTGCTGCCGAGGATGAGCGCGATGCGCAGCGTCATGGCTTTCCTTTCAGTGAGTTGCTACGACAACTCTAGAACGGAGCGAGTTGTCGTAGCAACTCTCCTGGTCTTCGCGATACCCTCGACGGCATGGCGGAGACCCGATCGCTCGAACCCGACGAGTGGGAGTTCTGGGACACCTGGATGCGCGCGCAGCGCCTGCTCGCCAGGGAACTGGAGCGCGGCCTGCAGCGGGACTGCGACATCTCGAAGGCCGAGTTCAGCGTGCTGGTGACGCTGTGGCGGGATTCCGGTCGCGAAATGCGTGTCAGCGAACTGTCCGAGTCGCTTGACTGGGACAAGGGCCGCGTGTCACATCAGTTGACACGTATGGAAAACCGAGGCTTCGTCACGCGCACCCGGTACGGGTCCGACGGCCGCCGCGCGGGAATCGCGTTGACCGCCGAGGGCCGCCGCGCCGCGCAGCACGCCATCCTCGTGCACGCCGGCAACATCCGCCGCCACGTCCTCGACCCACTGACACCCGAACAGGCATCGGTCATCCGAGCCTGGAGCGAGCGGACACTCGACCGCATCGAGCCGCACCACGGCGCGACCGCAGGCGACCGCGCGTCGTAGCCTCCACCGCCGCCAGGATGTCGGGCTGGCGCCAGGATGTCGGGCTGGCGCGAGGACGTCGGGCCAGCGCGAGGACGTCGGGCCAGCGCGAGGACGCCCGGCCAGCGCCAGCACGCCCGGCCGGCGTCAGTGCGCCAGGACCACCCTGCCCAGTTCCGCCGGGGTGGCCAGCAGCGCGTGCTGGGGGAGGACCCGGACCGTGTAGCCGACCGCTCCCGCGTGCGGCATCGTCAATTCCGCCTGGTACTCGCCGCCCGACACGTGGCGCAGCGGGACACGCACCGTGTCGTACAGGTCGCCGTCGTCGTCGACCTTGCCGAACACGCCCTCGACCTGCACGTCCGCCGGTTCCAGGTCGGCGTGCTCGATCGTCGCCCGCAGGACGACCGGCGCGCCGAGGCGCGGTGCCGGCGGGTCCAGGTCGAGCGAGGCCACCCGTACCCGCGCCCAGTGGGCCCGCAGCCGGTCCCGGTACGCGGCCAGCTCCTTCGCGCCGTGGTGGTCGTCCGCCGCGATGGCCGCCGCCGACGACGCCGCCGGCAGGTAGAGGCCGGTCGTGTACTCCCGCACCATGCGGGACGCCTGGACCTGCGGGCCGAGCGTGGTCATGGTGTGCCGGACCATCGCCAGCCAGCCGGTCGGCAGGCCGTCGGTCCGCGTGTAGAACAGCGGCAGGACGTGCTGTTCGACCAGGTCGTAGAGTGCGGCCGCCTCCAGGTCGTCGCGGTGGTTCGGGTCGGCCACGTCGTCGGCCGTCGGGACGGCCCAGCCGTTGCGGCCGTCGTAGTGCTCGTCCCACCAACCGTCCAGAATGGACAGGTTCAGACCGCCGTTGAGCGCCGACTTCATACCGGACGTGCCGCACGCCTCCATCGGGCGCACCGGGTTGTTCAGCCACACGTCACACCCCCAGTACAGGTACCGGGCCATGGACATGTCGTAGTCGGGCAGGAACGCGATCCGGTGCCGGACGCCGTGGTCGTCGGCGTAGCGGACGATCTGCTGGATCAGCGTCTTGCCACCGTCGTCGGCCGGGTGCGCCTTGCCTGCGACCACCAGTTGCAGCGGCCGGTCCGGGTCCAGCAGCAGCGAGCGCAGCCGGTCCGGGTCGCGCAGCATCAGCGTCAGCCGCTTGTACGTGGCTGCCCGGCGGGCGAAGCCCACGGTCAGCACGTCCGGGTCGAACATCGAGTCCACCCAGCCCAGTTCCAGCGCTGAGGAGCCCCGGACCAGGGACGACGCCCGCACCCGACGACGGACCTCGCCGACCAGCAGCGCCCGCAGCTCGCACCGGAAGTCCCACAGCTCGCGGTCGGTGGCGTCGGCGACCGCCAGCTCCCGCGACCACGTGGGGCCGTGCACGCCGTTGGTGACCGAGCTGATCGGCACCTCGTGGGTCTCGAATCCCGGCCACAGGCCGTGGAACATCTCCCGGCTGACCGCTCCGTGCAGCTTCGACACGCCGTTGGCGCGTTGCGCCAGGCGCAACCCCATGTGGGCCATGTTGAAGACGCCCGTGTCGCTGTCCTCGGCACCCAGCGGCAGGATGCGGTCCGGTGGCACGCCGGGCAGCAGCCGGCCGTCGTCGAAGCACTGCCGCACCAGGTCCAGCGGGAACCGGTCGATCCCGGCCGGCACCGGCGTGTGCGTGGTGAACACCGTGCCCGCCCGCACCGCCGACAACGCCTGGTCGAAGTCCAGGCCGGCGCCGCTGATCAGCTCCCGGACCCGCTCCAGACCCAGGAAACCGGCATGGCCCTCGTTGGTGTGGAACACCGTCGGGCCCGGCGTGCCGGTCAGCTCGCAGTAGCGGCGGACCGCCCGCACGCCGCCGATACCGGCCAGGATCTCCTGGCGGATGCGGTGTTCCTGGTCCCCGCCGTACAGCCGGTCGGTCACCGCACGCAGCTCGCCGTCGTTCTCCTCGACGTCCGAGTCGAGCAGCAGCAGCGGGATGCGGCCCACCGACGCCACCCACACCCGCGCGTACAGGTACCGGTCGCCGGGCATCGCGACCGACACCAGCACCGGCGACCCGTCCGGCTCGGTCAGCGGCGCGAACGGCTCCGCGGCCGGATCGTTGGCCGGGTAGTCCTCCAGCTGCCAGCCGTCCCGGGACAGCGACTGCCGGAAGTAGCCGTGCCGGTAGTGCAGGCCGACCCCGATCAGTGGCACACCCAGGTCGGACGCTGCCTTGAGGTGGTCACCGGCCAGCACGCCCAGGCCGCCGGAGTAGTTCGGCAAGGTCGCGTTGACGCCGAACTCCATCGAGAAGTACGCGATCGACGCCGGGCCGCCGACCCCCTGGT
>DASZXM010000525.1:0-3855 GCA_035546415.1 Pseudonocardiaceae bacterium | reverse complement strand
CCACACCCGGTCGAGGATCTGCGCCTTGCTCAACACCTTGCGGGCGTTGCGCATGAGGTAGCGCAGCAGTTCGAACTCGGTGGCCGTCAGCTCGATGACCTGGCCGCCGCGGTGCACCTCGCGGCTGTCCTCGTCCAGCGTCAGGTCACCCACGGACAGCACCGAGCCGGACACGGCCGCGGCGGCCTGCGTGCGGCGCAGCAGCGCGCGCAACCGCAGCACGACCTCCTCCAGGCTGAACGGCTTCGTCACGTAGTCGTCGCCGCCCGCCGTGAGACCGGCGATGCGGTCCTCGACGGCGTCCTTCGCGGTCAGGAACAGCACCGGCAGGTTCGGGGCACGCTCCCGCAGGCGGTGCAACACTTCCAGACCGGACAGGTCGGGCAGCATGACGTCCAGTACGACTACATCGGGCCGGAACTCCCGGGCCACGCGCACGGCGGTCATGCCGTTGCCGGCGCTGCGCACCTCCCAGCCCTCGTAGCGCAAGGCCATGGTGACCAACTCGGCGAGGGTCGCCTCGTCGTCCACGACGAGCACGCGCACCGGTGTCGCGCCGCCGGCCGGCGACGGGTCAGAACCGGCGTAGCCGCCGCGCACGGGCGTGTTCGCTGCCATGATCCGATGGTCCGAGACTTCCATGTGGTCACACTGTGCCTTTGCTGTGTATCACCTGTGGGCCTGGTCCGCCGCCCGGAACACCGGCAGTCACAGCAGGGGCCTACCGCCGGCACAGCGAGCGCACAGCCGGCCGCTCGAAGGTGGTCCCATGACCACTCCACAGAACAACCCCGCGCCGCCCCTGCCGCCGCAGCAGCAGCCTGAGGTCGGCACCTGGGGCGCGCCGGTCCCGGCGGCGGAGAAGCGCAACGCGCCCTGGTCCACGAAGAAGATCATCGTCTCGGCCGCGGTGGCCGTGGTGATCGTCGCGGGTGGCACGGCCGCCGTGATGGCCGCCACCAACGGCAACGGCACGTCGAGCAGCGGCAGCTTCGGCCCGGGCGGCGGCAACTTCCCCGGTGGCGGGAACTTCCCGGGCGGCGGGTTCGGGATGGGTGGCGGCCTGGCCAACGCCCTGCACGGTGACTTCGTCGTGGCCGACGGCAGCAACGGCCACACGACCGAGCGGCTGCAGACCGGCACGGTCACGGCCGTCTCGTCGAGCTCGCTGACCGTGAAGTCGACCGACGGCTACACACAGAGCTACACCGTCGACTCCAGCACGACGGTCGACCAGGGCCAGGACTCGATCAGCAAGGTCGCCAAGGGCAACACGGTGACGGTGATCGCGACCCTGTCCGGCCAGACGGCGACGGCGTCGACCATCGAGGACAGCACCATCGACCCGCGCACCGGTCGGGTGAACAGCGGTCAGGGCGGAGGCATGGGCGGTGGCGGTATGGGTAACCCACCGAACGGCACGTGAGAGCCGACGAGAACGGCGTGGGGCCGTGCGGCCCGAGACGAGGCGGCCCCGCGCGACAGCCCGTCGGTCGCTGATACCCCCGCAGCGACCGGCGGGCGGCTGTCGTCACATGCCGGCGTGCACCGCGACCGCGTTGTCGATGACCAGGCGGCCGTTGCGCGGGCGGATCGTGAACCGGTACGGCTCGTGGGTCACGACGCCCCGCTTGGTGGTGAACGTGATCACCGCCCGGACCGCGTACTGTCCGACCATCTCGAAGTTGGTGGGCCGGACGGCCCGGATGGTCGCGTAGAAGTTCCGGAACTCCACCAGCGGGTGTTTCGCCTGGTAGACGGGGCCGAGCAGCGGGTACGCGTCGGCCGTGTCGCCGGGCAGGAAACCGTAGAACCGGGTGACCAGGTCGGTCATGGCCGCCAGCGTCGGCGGACCGTTCCCGACCGGAGCCGTGGTGCTGGTCGTCACCGAACCGGTGCCATTGGCCGACGGTGGCGTGCCGTGCCCGCCTGCCCGGTCCACGACGAAGATCGCGATGCCGACGGCTGCCAGCGCGACCACGACGACCAGCGCCAGCCAGCCCGAACGCCGCTTGCGGGTCGTGGGGCGCTGCGGCGCGGGCGGCGGTGGCAGCACGGGCACGCCGACCTGGGTGCGCGGCGGTGCACCACCACCGACCAGCACCGGGCGGGGCGGGGCGGGTCGCGGCACGGGCTCGACCGCCGGTGCCGTCCACTCCTTGAGCAGGTCACGGACCGGCACGTTCGCCTGCATCGTGCGTTCGGCGGCGACAGCGGCCAGTTCCTCCTGCGCCTCCCGCATGCTCGGGCGGTCCTCCGGTGCCGGACGCAGCAGGCGCATCAGCGGGCCGGTGAGCGGGCCCGCGTTGGCGGGCGGCCGGACCTGGCCCGCGGCGACGGTGTGCAGCAGGGCCAGCGGGTTCTCGTTCAGCCCGAACGGCGGTGTGCCCTCGACGGCGGCGTACAGCGTGGCGCCCAGCGCGAACACGTCCGACGGCGGTTCCGGCGTCTCGCCCTTGGCCATCTCCGGCGCCAGGTAGGCGGGGGTGCCGGTGACCAGGCCGGTTGCCGTCAGGACGACGTCGTCGACGGCCCGGGAGATGCCGAAGTCGGCGATCTTGACGACCCCGTCGTCACCGAGCAGCACGTTGCCCGGCTTGACGTCGCGGTGCACGACACCGACGGCGTGGGCGGCGGAGAGCCCGGCGGCGGCCTGCGCGCCGATGGCGGCCACCAGGTACGGCGGCATCGTGCCCTCGCGCAGCACGGTGGCCAGGCTGCGGCTGGGCACGTACTCCATGATCAGCCACGGCTGGCCGTCGTCCTCGGCGACGTCGTAGACGACCACCACGTTCGGGTGCTGCAGCCGGGCGGCGATGCGGGCCTCGCGCATGGCGCGCCTGCGCGCCTCGTCGGCCTGCGCGTCGTCGAGACCGGGCTGGATGAACAGCTGTTTCACGGCCACCGTGCGGCGCAGTCGCTCGTCCCGCGCGCGCCACACGACGCCCATCGCGCCGACGCCGACCTTCTCACCCAGCCGGTAACGGCCAGCGACCAAGCGGTCCTGCTCTGTCACCGTGCCTCCTGGTCTCCGCCTACACCTTTATCACAGGCCTGAGTTGTCGTATGACGATGATGACGCGTGCGGGCCGATCGTGGCGGCGATACGGCGGGATGACAGACTTCCGCCGTGGAATACCAGCTGACCGCCGAGGTCAACCCGCCGGCGGACACCCCGGCCCTGGACGCGCTCCAGCGCCATGGCGTGGCCGCCCTCCTGGACGAGCACCTGGAACTGCTCGCGGACATCGAAGGACCGGACGGCGTGGAGATCGAGCCGTTGGATCACCAGATCTCGGTGCATCCCGGTGGCGCGTCGATCACGTGGGTGCTGGACGCGCCGGCACTGGCGTTCGCGGAGGACGCCGCCCGCCAGGTCCTCGGTGAGCTGCTGGAACGCACGGATCTGCTGTCCGAGTGGAGCGTGCGCCGGTGCGAGGTGACCGCGTCCGACGAGGAGTTGGCGGCCGCTCTGGAGGGTGCGGACGCCGACGGGAGCGACGCGGACGTCGAGATCGAAATCGACCTGGACGACCTGGAGGCCATCGCCGACCTGGGCGAGTTGGACGAGGTCGACCTGGACGAGCGCCGGGAGCGGCTGCTGGACGCCGCCGAGACGCTCGGCGCGTTCGACCTGGAGGCGTTCGGCTTCGACGAGGACGACGAGTCCGAGGACGCCGTTACGGATGAGGTGGCCGCCCTGGCCGCGGGTGCGCTGGTCACCGGCCTGGACGTGCTCATCGACGAGCTGTTCGCGGACGCGCAGAGCCTGGAGGAGGCCGGCACGCCGGCCAGCGAGCTGGAAGTGCTGTGGGCCGTGCACGACCTGCCCGCGCGCTACGCGGGCCACTACAC
>DASZXM010000524.1:0-9197 GCA_035546415.1 Pseudonocardiaceae bacterium | reverse complement strand
CGCGCGTCACGTCACACGAGCGTGTGAGGCTCTGGTGAACAGGCACCGGCCGGGCGTGCGAGGTGCACGCCCGGCCGGTGGGAACCCCAGGACCTCAGTGACCGCTGACGACGGCACCCGTCTTGGTGTCCAGGATCAGCGCCTTGGTGTTCGGCCGCTGGTTGAAGTTGAACATGTGGTCCAACGTGCCCGCGATGCGGTCGGCCGAGCCGCCGCCGATGCGGCCGAGCGACCAGTTGTCCTCGATGAACTTGGTGATGGAGGACTGGTCGGTCAGCGTGTTGTCCACGTAGTTCCGCTTGGCGTACGGCGAAATGACCAGCAGCGGCTGGCGCGGGCCGTAGCCGCAGTGGCCGTCGCCACCGGCCAGGGTGATGTTGGCGTCGGTGCAGACCTGCGCGTCCAGCGAGCTGTGCGAGCCGTTCACGACCGTCGACTGCTGGTGGTCGTACCAGCCGTCGGAGTCGTCGTACGCCACGACGATCGCGGTGTTCTTCCAGTCCTTCGACCGCTCGATCTGGTTGATGTACGTCGTCAGGAACGTCTGCTCGTCCAGCGGGTCGGAGTAGCCGGCGTGGGCATCCTGGTACTCCGGGGCCTTCAGGAAGCTCACCGCGGGCAGGTTGCCGGCGTTGAGGGCCTTCGTGAAGTCCGTCAGGTCGTAGTTGTGGTTGGCCTGGTCGCTGGCGCCGATGCTCCTCGTCGACGACGGCGGCAGGTGCTTCGGGTTCGAGGTCGACTTGTAGTACGCGAACGGGTTGTGGTGCGGGCTGTAGTCGGTCGAGCTGTTGCCGCCGACGTTGGTGTGCGACGCACCGCAGACCGAGTAGCCGTTGGCCGAACCGGTCGGGGCGAAGCCGCCCTGGAACCAGCCCCACGTGATGTTCTTGCTGTTCAGCAGGTCACCGATGTTCTTGCCCTCCAGCGCGGCCAGGTCGCCGGTGCTGGTGTGGTTGCCGTCCGAGCAGTCGTCGTACGCCGGGTCGTCGTCTGAGTACATGACGCCGACGCCCTTGGTGCTCGGGTCGGCGATGAAGCCGGCGTCGGGCGGGTTGACCTGCGCACCGGTCTTGGAGTTGACCGCGATCGCCTGCGTCGTGGTGCCGGCGATCAGGTTCAGCGCGCCCGGCGTGGACGGACCGAACTGCGTGCTGTACGAGTTGTCGTTCAGCGAGTAGTGCTGGGCGTAGTTCCACAGCGCGGTCACGGTGTTGCCGTCGTAGTAGTCCATCACCAGGCCGGGCTCACCGAACAGGATCGGCTGGCCGGTGCAGACGGACGTCTCGGTGTTCTGGACGAACTTGTCCATCTTGCCGCCGTCGAAGGCCTTCTGCTCGGCCGTGTACCCGTGGTTCTGGTCGCAGGTCAGCGCCTGGCTCGGCGACAACCGCTTCGGGTTGTAGGAGTTCGGGTTGCTGTTGAGCAGCGTCGGCGTGAGCCCGTTCACCTTGGGGGTGTGCGGGGCCGCGACGAACTTCGTCCCGTCCGTGTTGGTCGCGTTCGGGTACGTGCCGAAGTAGTGGTCGAAGCTGATGTTCTCATCGAACAGCACGACCACGTGCTTGATCGGCGTAGTGGTCGAGCCGGTGCCCCAGTGTGCGGCACTGAGCTCCGGCGTGGCCTGGCTGCTACTGGCGCAGCCGGCCAGGGCAAGGCCGACGGCAGCGGTGGCCGACACCGCTGCCACCGTCCCACGGGACCATCTGGGTCGCCGCGGGTCTGTTGACCTTCCTGACACTTGTCCTCCTCGCATGACTTCCTCGGTGGGAACCTCGGTTCGGGCCGGTCAGCCCAGCATCGATCGTCCGAAGTGGTCGGACGAGTCCCGCACGCCGGGCAGGGCGAAGAAGTAACCGCCACCGAACGGCGAGATGTAGTCGACGAGCGGCTCGTCGATCAGCCTGGTCTGGATCGCCTCGAACTGACGCCGGATGTCCTGGTTGAAGGCGCTGAACACCAGCCCCTGGTTCAGGTTTCCGTTGCTGTCGACGCCGAGGTCGTAGTTGTAACCGTGTCGCAGGATGCGGTTGTCGGCCGTGTCCTGGGTGCGTGGGTTGGCCCGGCGGATGTGCGCGGTCAGCGGGATCGTCGCCCCGACCGGGTCGTTGGTGTAGTCCGGGGCGTCGAACTCGTGGTCCCCGGACAGCGGGGCGCCGGTGTCGCGTCTGCGGCCGAACATGTTCTCCTGCTCGTGCACGGAGACCCGGTCCCAGAACTCGACGAGCATCCGGATCAGCCGCACCACCTGGTACGTCCCGCCCGCCGTCCACGGCTGCTCACCGCCGCCCCTGCCGGCCCACACCAGCTGGTTCATCAGCGTCGCGTCCGTGGTCAGCGGGTTGGCGGTGCCGTCCTTGAAGCCCATCAGGTTGCGCGGCGTGCCGGAGGGCCGCGGCGGGCTGGTGAACCCGTCGATCCGCCAGCGCAGCTGCATGCCGCCCCGGGTCGCCCTGGTCAGGTCGCGGACGGCGTGCAGCACGGTGTCCGTGTTCGGCGCGGCGAACTGCACCAGCAGGTCGCCGTGGCACCAGGCCGGGTCGAGGTCGTCGTTGGGGAACATCCGCATCGCGGTCAGCCGGGCCGGCTTGCGGGCGGCCAGGCCGTAGCGGTCGTCGAACAGCGACGCGCCGACACCGACGATCGCCATCAGCCCGTCAGCCGGGACGGTCGCGCCGAGCACGCCGGAGTCGGCGGGGGGTGCGGTGATGCCGACCGGTTCGGGCGTGCCGCCGCCGGTCAGGAAGCGGACCCGGTCGGTGATCGTCCGCAGGAGGTCGGCCAGTTCGTCCCGGTTGTCGGCGATCACGTCGAACGACAGGAACGCGCCCTGCCGCTGCACGGGAGCCAGGATGCCGGCCTGGTGCTCGCCGTGGAACGGCACGGCAGGGGCCAGGCCGTTCGCCTGCGCGGTGGCGGCCGGGGCCGCGGGGTCGGCCGCGGCGGCGGTGGTGGCCGCCGTCGCGGCGACGGCACCCGCGCCGAGCAGGGCGCCGGTGAGGAACGAGCGCCGCCGCAGGTTCGGTTCGCCCGTGCTCACGACGTGGTCCTCCGTGGTTCGGTGATGGCGGCGACGGGTGCCAGGTACTCGACGAGCTGGCTCAGCGTGCCGTCGAGCTTCTCCCGGGCCGCCCGGGACAGCTGGGTCACCGGCGTCCACGTGGCGCCGTGGTGCTGCGCGTCGAGCAGCGCCCGCAGCCGGTTCGCCCACGTGTCCACTTCGGACAGCCGTGGGTACCGGCCGGTCAGCAGCGGCCGCAGCACCGAGATGACCTCGCGGTCACCGGCCAGGTTGGCGCTCGCGGTGGCCAGGTTGGAGTGGCTGCCGTAGTCGGTCCGGCCGGTCAGCTCGAACTGCAGCGTGTTCTCCATGATCTCGTGCGCGCGCAGCCCGATGTCCAGTGCCTGCGGCTGCACCTGCGGCAGGTCGTGCCGCAAGCCGTGCACGTACGAGTCGAGTTGGTCCGTGACCCGCGCCAGTGACGCCGCGCTCTCCCCGTGCCACAGGCCGTACTCGACGCGGTGGAACCCGGTGAAATCCGGGTCGTGCACGCCGCCGGGCAGGCCGGCCGTGGTGCCGTTGATCTCACCGTCGTAGTCGCCGAACGCGTCGTACGCGGCGCCGAGCGTCTCGTACCGCAGGTGCGCGGCCAGCCAGTCCGTCCTGGCCCGGGTGAGGTTCCCGGACCGGACGCTCGCGGCGAGCGCGTCGGTCCTGGTGACCAGGACGGCGACGCCGTGCACCAGGTACGCCTGGTACGCCTTGAGCGGGCCGAGCAGGTCCGTGCTGGTCACCACGGCCGCGCCCGCGTTGGACCTGGCGTTCCCGCCGATCCGCACCGCCCTGCCGGTGACCGGGTCGAGGTCCTCCATGACACAGCGGATCGCGTAGCTGCCCGGGCCGAGCGTCACCCGCATCGTCACGGTGGTACCCGGTCCCATGCCTTCGATCTCGCCGTAGACCTTGCCGTCGTTCGGGCCGCCGACTGCCACCAGGTCCGCCTCGCCTGCGACGGAGTCGTCGTTCTTCAGCGTCAGCGACTGCGCGCCGCCGTGCGGGTCGGTCCAGCCGCTGCCGCATCCGGTGTGCGAGACGGTGATGGCGTCGGCGGCTGCCGCCTCGGCGGGCGAGCCCTTCGGCCCGACCAGCACGACGACGGCGCCGATCACCACGGCGATCGACACGACGGCGATCGACACGACCACCAGCTGCCGCCCGGTGGGCCGGTTGCGGCGGGAGGCCGCGGGCTCGGATGGATCGGGCACCTGGGTGCTCCTCGTAGGGGGACGACGGGTCGGACGGCGACCAGATCGTATGAACCTTGCCGGGACGAATTCGACCTCGTCAGACCCGTTCCGGGCGAGATTCACCTGGAGTTCAACTGGCCGTCCCCGGCAGGGCCCTGGCGCGCCAGCGACGCGCGAGGGCCAGGAGCGAAGCGACCCGTTTCAGTAGCCGTTCGGCTACTGACCGAGAGATCCGGCAATCAGGATTTCTCCAGATATTCCGCGCGGTCCACGTCTACCACTTCGGCCACCATCCGGGCCAGCCCCGGATGGTCGGCGAGCGCCGGATCGTCGGCGACCAGTTCGCGTGCCTCGGTCCGGGCCGTCTCGATGACGTCCTGGTCGCGGATCAGCGACAGCATCCGCAGCGAACTCTTGCCGGACTGCGCGGCGCCCAGGATGTCGCCCTCCCGCCGCATCTCCAGGTCCAGCTGGGCCAGTTCGAAACCGTCCAGCGTCGACGCGACCGCGTCCAGCCGTTCCCGGGTAGCCGTGCCCGCGGGCACCTCGCTGACCAGCAGGCACAGCCCCGGCGCACTGCCCCGGCCGACGCGGCCGCGCAGCTGGTGCAGCTGGCTCACGCCGAACCGGTCGGCGTCCATGATCGCCATCACGGTCGCGTTGGGCACGTTCACGCCGACCTCGACGACCGTCGTCGCGACGAGCACGTCCAAGTCACCGGCGGCGAACGCACGCATCACGGAGTCCTTCTCGTCGGCCGGCAACCGGCCGTGCAGCACCGCGATCCGCAGGCCGTGCAACGGGCCCTCGGCCAACCCGGGCGCGACGTCCGTCACCGCGAGCGGTGCCCGGCGTTCGTCGGACGCGTCGTCCGGCGGCGGCTCGTCCCCCTCCTCGGCTGCCGCGCCGTCACCGATCCTCGGGCACACCACGTACGCCTGGTGCCCCGCCGCGACCTCCTCGCGAATGCGCTGCCACGTCCGCTCCAGCCAGGCCGGTTTCTCCGCCGCCGGCACCACGGACGTGGTGATCGGCGAGCGACCGGCGGGCAGCTCACGCAGCGCGGACGTCTCCAGGTCGCCGTAGACGGTCATCGCGACCGTGCGCGGGATCGGCGTCGCCGTCATGACGAGCACGTGCGGGCTGGCATCCGAACCGCCGCGGGCGCGCAGCGCGTCCCGTTGCTCGACACCGAACCGGTGCTGCTCGTCCACGACCACCAGGCCCAGGTCGGCGAACGACACCTTGTCCTGGATCAGCGCGTGCGTGCCGACGACGATCCCTGCCGCGCCGCTGGCCGCGTCCAGCATCGCCTGCCGGCGCTGCGCGGTGTTCAGCGACCCGGTCAGCAGGGTGAGCTTCGTCGCGTTGTCGGCGGCGCCCAGCTCACCCGCCATGGCGAGGTCGCCGAGCAGTTCCGCGAGCGACCGGGCGTGCTGCGCGGCAAGGACTTCCGTCGGCGCGAGCATCGCGGCCTGCCGGCCGGAGTCGACGACCTGGAGCATCGCCCGCAGCGCCACCAGCGTCTTGCCGGAACCGACCTCCCCCTGCAACAACCGGTTCATCGGGTGCACGCCGGACAGATCCCGCTCGATCGCGGCACCCACCTCCTGCTGCCCCGCGGTCAGCTGGAACGGCAGCCGCGCGTCGAACGCGTCCAGCAGCCCGTTCTCCTGGGGCGGGCACGCCGGCGCCGGCCGGTCCCCCGCGGACTGCCGGCGCTGCGCCAGCACGAGCTGCACGGCCAGCGCCTCGTCCCACTTCAGGCGCTTGCGGGCGCGTTCCACGGCCGGCCAGCCGTCCGGCCGGTGGATGCCGCGCAGCGACTCCTCCAGCCCTGGCAACCGGTGCTTCGCGCGCATGTCGGCCGGCAGCGGGTCCTCGGCGCCGTCCCACATGTCCAGCACCTGGCGCACGCACTTGCGGATCGTCCAGGTCGGCAGGCCGGCCGCTGCCGGGTACACCGGGATCACGGCGTTCGCGAAGTCCTCCACAGTGGACTCGTCGGCGTCCGCGTCGAGCAGCATGTACTCCGGGTTGGCCAGTTGCAGGTTGCCGCGGAACGACGTGACCTTGCCGGCGAACAGCCCCCGCTTGCCCGGCAACAGCTCCCGCTCCCGCCACGCCTGGTTGAAGAACGTGCAGGTCAGCGGCCGGACACCGTCGGTGATCCTGACCTCAAGGATGGTGCCGCGCTTGCTACGCATCGTGCGCTTGGACACCCGCTCCACCTGGGCCAGGACCGTGGCGTGCTCGCCGATCTCCAGACCGGCCACATTGGTCAGCTCGCCGCGCTCGGCGTAGCGGAACGGGTAGTGCCGCAACAGGTCCCCGACCGTGTGCAGGTCCAGCGCGGACGCCAGCGCGTCGGCCGTCTTGCGGCCCAGCACGCCGTCCAGCGGATCGGTCAGTACAGCCATGTCCCTACTCCACGCCCAGCAAGAGGATCGTGCCCCGCTGCCCACCGGGATACCCGGTGAACTCGACCTCACGGTGCTCCGTGCGGACGTGCTCGGCAAGATCATCCGCGAGCCCGTCCGGCGAATCGGCCCCGAACAGCGCCGTCACCAGCTCACCGCCACCGGACAGCATCCGGTCCACCAGCCGGTGCGCCGCCTCGAACACGGCCTTCGGACCGGCGGGACCGGGCTCGATCAGCACGATCTCGCCGTCCAGCAGGCCGAGGACGTCACCGGGCTGGCACACACCGACCCACGTGATGCCCTGCTCCCCGGCCAGCACCAGCTCCCCGCGCCGGGTCGCGGCGGCGGCCTCGGCCATGGCGACGACGTCCTCCCCGGGCCGCCTGCTCGGTTCGTGCACGGCGAGCGCGGCCAGCCCCTGCACCGGTGAGGCGGTGGGCACGACGATCACGTCCTGCCCGGCGCGCACGGCCTCGGCGGCCGCGTCGGCCAGCGACGCCTCCAGGCCGGTGAGGTTGGGCAGGATCGTGACGTGCGACGCCTGCGTGCCGGCGATCACGGCGACCAGGTCGGACACGGTCGGCAGCTCACCCTCGGGCACCAGCAGCGCACTGGCACCCGCGTCCCGGAACAGCTCGGCGGTGCCGGCTCCGCGGGCCAGGGCCACGACGGCCCGGTCGACGGCGAACCGGGACGCGGCGGCGGCGACCTGGTCATCGAACCGGACCACGGCGATCCGGTGCGGCCGCCCCACATCGATCCCGGCCTCGATGGCGGCGCCCACGTCGTTGCAGTGCACGTGCACGGCCCACGAGCCGCCGCCGTCGCCCACCACGGACACGCAGTCACCCAACCTGCGCAGCTCGGCACGCAACCGGTCGGCGTCCGGTTCGGCGACGGCGTCCAGGGCGAACATCACCTCGTAGGCGTACTCGGCGGACCCGGCCTCCCGCGCGGTGTGCAGTGCGTGCGCGTCCCGCGGCGTGCGCTGCGTGACGACCTGCTTGGTGCCGATCGACCGCTGCCCGCTGATCGACCGCTGTCCGCCGCTGGCCTCGAACGCCAGCTCGTCCAGCACCAACACGAGTCCCTGCGCGCCCGCGTCGACCACACCGGCCCTGGCCAGCGCGTCCAGCTGGGTGGACGTGTCGGACAACGCGTCCCACGCGGCCTTGGCGGCGGTGGCGATGACAGCGGAGTCGTCGTGCTCGGCGGCACCGGCCCGGGCGGCGGCGTGCAGGACGGTCAGCATGGTGCCCGGCGCCGGGTCGCTGACGGCCTTGGCGGCCAGTTCGTCGGCCCGGTTGAGGGCGGCGCGGCTGGCCGTCGGGTCCGGGCCGAGCACCTCGGCCAGGCCGCGGATCACCTGGGAGAGGATCACCCCGGAGTTGCCGCGCGCACCGGCGAGTGCCCCGCCGGCCAGGGCGGACCAGATCGGCCGGGGGTCGGCGTCGTCGTCGGCATCGTTGTCGGCAGCGGTGTCGGCGTCGGCCGTGATCCGCGCCGCGGCGTCCAGTGCGGCGCGCATCGTGCCGAGCATGTTGGTGCCGGTGTCCCGGTCGGCGACGGGGAAGACGTTGATCCGGTCGATGGCGTCCCGGTGCTCGTCCAGCGTCTGCACGCAGGCGGCAGCCCACCGACGCACGGCGCTAGCGTCCAACGCGTGCGGCACGTGCGCGTACCTCCTCGTCGCCGACTCGTCGCTGCTGGTTCGTCGAGGGTAGCGGGGGCGGTTTGGCGACCGTTCACGCGACGGGTTACCCTGGATGCCGGTCGCCCGGCCAGGCCGGGCTCATGTGTGTGCTCGTTCACACGCGACTTCCGTTCGACTTGTAAGGAGTGTCTGACGTGGCTGCCGTTTGCGACGTCTGCGGCAAGGGGCCCGGCTTCGGCATGTCGGTCTCGCACTCCCACCGGCGCACCCACCGCCGGTGGAACCCGAACATTCAGACCGTCCGCGCCAAGGTCGGCCTCTCGCAGCGGAAGCGCCTCAAGGTGTGCACCTCCTGCCTGAAGGCCGGCAAGGTCGTGCGCGGCTGACGCCGTAGAACGTGGGAAGCGGCCCTTCGACATCGGTCGAGGGGCCGCTTCGCGCTGTCCGCTCAGCCGCGGCAGGCGTAGATCTCGGTGCGGTCCCGCTCGGGGTTCGACACCGTGACGGCATGATCCTCGAAGTCGGCGACGATCTTCAGCTTCCCGCCGAGGGCCGCGATGTACCGGCGGACCGTGTCGATCTCCAACTGGCCGACGTCACCCTTCTCCATCTGGCTGACGCGGGGCTGACTGATCCCCATCCGCTCGGCGAGCTGCGTCTGCGTCATACCGACCTCGTCCCGGAGCTGGCTGAGCCGGTACCCGAGGATGTAGGCGTTGACCACCCTTCGGGCATGTTCCCGGTCAGCATCGACATC
Source organism: Pseudonocardiaceae bacterium (assembly GCA_035546415.1). Lineage (GTDB taxonomy): Bacteria > Actinomycetota > Actinomycetes > Mycobacteriales > Pseudonocardiaceae > DATEPR01. The sequence goes on along the minus strand of DASZXM010000524.1, from coordinate 118 downwards.
ACGCCCCGTCGCGCGGCCATGCGCGTCCATGTCCGCCTCGACCTCGTTCCATCCCATGCCCGCAGCATAACCTGGCCGTTATAAGCCAGGATCAGGTGATAGGGCGAGGGATGATCGG
>DASZXM010000523.1:0-2000 GCA_035546415.1 Pseudonocardiaceae bacterium | reverse complement strand
CACGCCCGCACCACCTCGACGGTCGGGGTGACGATCTCCGGGCCGATCCCGTCACCGGGCAGTACGAGCACGTGCACGCCGGCCACCTCCTTTTGGTATTTTGTAATCGAGAAGTACCAACGCTGTCAACAGTGCGAGGATGCAGGACGTGACAGGGACCGAGCTGTCGTCCCAGCTCGCCGCCGAGATCGCGCGGTATGTCCGGGACGAGGGCCTGCAGGCGGGCTACCAGCTGACCGAGCGAGCCCTGGCCGAACGGCTGCGCGTGTCCCGCTCACCGGTGCGCGCCGCACTGCTGGCCCTGCACCGGGACGGCGTCATCGACCGCACCGAGTCCGGCCGCTACCTGGTCGCCAGGCAGCCCGCCCGGCCCGCACCCGCCAGCGACGTCCACGAGGCGGACTTCCGTGCGGAGGAGGTCTACTTCCGCGTCGCGAACGACGTGTTGGACGGCGTCCTGCCCGAGCGCGTGACGAAGAACGCCCTGCTGCGCCGGTACGGGCTCACGAAGGCGCAGCTGGACCAGCTGCTGATCCGGATCTCGCACGAGGGCTGGATCGCGCCGCTGCCCGGCTACGGCTGGACGTTCCTGCCGGTCCTGACGTCGATGAAGTCCTACCACGACAGCTACCGGTTCCGACTGCTCATCGAACCGGCCGGCATCCTGGAGCCCACGTTCCGGCTCGACCGGGACGCCGTCGAACGACGCCGGGCCGAACAGCAGGAACTCGTCGACCGCGGGGCGGCGGTGCCGCCCGCGCGGCTGTTCGACCTCAACACGCGGTTCCACGAGACGATCGCGGCCTGCAGCAACAACGAGTTCCTGGTGCAGAGCCTGACCCGGCTGAACCGGCTGCGCAGGCTCATCGAGTACCGCCAGGCGCTCGTCCCGGAACGGGCCGTCGTCCGCTGCCGGGAGCACGTCGCGCTGGCCGACCTGCTGCTGGCCGGCGACCGCGACCGGGCCTGCGCCTTCCTGCGGGACCACCTCTCCACGGTCGGCGCGGAGAAGACGGCCGGCGGGGACCAGCCCGAACCCCACGGCCACGGCGACGGGTGACCGGACAGTCAGGGACCGACGGGCCGACCTGTAACCGGCAGTTCAGGGACCGACCGACCCGTAACTGGACAGTTCACGGACATTCCGCCGGGTTCCGGTCATCCGGCGTGCCGGGAGCGAGGATGCTGGGAGCCTCTCCCGGCGCGCGATCGAGCGAGGATTCCCGTGGCGTTCCCCGACGACCAGAAACAGGTGCTGGACGCGTTCCGCCTCGGCTGGTACCTCGCCGAGGTACGCGGCCGCAACCGGCCAGACGGCCCGGCGCAGCCCGACACCGCGATGCCCCGCGGTGACCGGCACCCCCTGCCGTTGCGGATCGAGCGTACGAGCGTGGAGCGGCGCATCGAGGCCCAGGGCGTGCTGGCCACGATCGCGCAGCAGTTCGGCGTGGACGACGACGGCCACTTCGGCAAGCTCGTCGACCAGGACGCCCGCCAGCTGGCGAAGGCCAAGGACGCCGCGACACCCGCCGGGACCGCGTGGGACGCACTGGCCGACGTGCTGTGGAAGTTCGACGCGCACATCCAGGACGTGCTGACGGCGACGTCGGAGATGCGGGCGTGCGCCTACCAGTTGGGCCGTGGGCTCGCCGAGACGTACTGGGCGCTCGTGCCCACGGCCGCGGACGGCGCGCAGAGCTGGAAGTTCCTGTTCGGGCAGCCGCGTTGTGCCGAGCTGTCCCGGCTGATCGGGCGGTTGTCGGCCTATCTGACCATGTACACCGGTTCGGCCGTGGTCGGCTCCATCGAGATCTGGAAGGACTTCGCGCACCGCGGCGACATCTCCGCCCAGGACGCGGCGCGGGCGTGCGACGCGCTGCGCAACCAGATCCGCCGCTGGTACGAACTGGTCGTGCTGCGCCAGGACCCGACGACCCTGATCCGGCCGTTCAACGTGATCGGCAACTACCGGACGCTCAAGCACGCGGTCAAGCAGTTCG
>DASZXM010000522.1:0-2492 GCA_035546415.1 Pseudonocardiaceae bacterium | reverse complement strand
GCCTTCCATGTCGATGTTCTCGCCGGTCACGCCGCGCACCACGTCCGGGCCGGTCACGAACAGCCGCGCGCCCCGCGCCATGATCACCAGGTCGGTCAGCGCCGGGCCGTACGCGGCACCGCCGGCAGCCGGCCCGAGGATCACCGAGATCTGCGGCACGCGCCCGGACGCCCGGATGATCGCCGCGAACACCTGCCCGACGCCGTGCAGCGACTCGACGCCCTCGGCCAGCCGGGCGCCACCGCAGTGCCACAACCCGAGCACCGGGCACCGCTCCCGCGCCGCCGTGTCGATGGCGGTGACGATGTGCCGGCAGCCCTCGGCGCCCAGCGCACCGCCGAGCTGGGTGGCGTCCGTGCAGAACGCGACGACCGGCCGGCCGTCGATCCGGCCGCGCACCGCGAGCACACCGGACCCGTCGGCCGGGGACAGTGGCCGCGACGTACCGGGGTCCAGCAGCGCGGCCACGCGCACGGCGGGCTCACGTGGATCGGCGGCCATCGGCATCCTCCTGACTCGGCACCTGGTCCGAGTCTCCGCGGCCAGGTCGAGCCGACCTCGAGGATCTGTGCCAGATCCGTTCGAGCGGCATTCGAGCGACCGGACGGACAGTACGACGGTGACCACCGATCTGACCCGCGCCCTGGATGCCGACGCCGCCCACCGGACGGCCGCCGACCACGCCGCGACCGCCGACACCACCCGTTCACTGACGCCGGACACGGTCCGTGCGATCGTCGCCGCCGGCTTCGCCCACTGGTTCACGCCGGAACGCTGGGGTGGTGCGGCGGGGAGCTTCACCGAGCTGACGGCCGCCGTGGCCCGGGTCGGCGAGGCGTGCGCGTCGGCGGCGTGGTGCGCGTCGCTGGCCGCCTACGGCGCCCGCCACGCCGCGTGTCTGCCGCTGGCCGGTCAGGAGGAGGTGTGGGCGAGTGGGCCGGACGCGTTCCTGGTCAGCGCCGTCGTGCCGGCCGGGCGGGCGGCGCAGGCGCCGGGCGGGTGGCGGTTGACCGGCAGGTGGCCCTACGTCAGCGCCGTCGCCCACGCCGACCACGCAGTGATCGCGGCCCGGCTCCCGGACGGCGCCGTCTGGTACTTCGCGGTGCCACCACGGGACTACACGGTCGAGCACACGTGGTTCACCGTCGGCATGCGCGGCACCGGCAGCGACACGGTCGTGCTGGACGACGTGTTCGTCCCCGCCCACCGGGGATTCGACCGCGCCGCCCTGGTCGACGGCCGACCGGTCGGCACGACGGCGCCCTGCCACACGACGGCACAGCCGGCCATCGCCGGACTGCCGTTCGCCGCGCCGATCCTGGGCGCCGGCCGCGCAGCGGTGGCCGCGGCGGCGGTCCCACTGGCGGCCCGGCAGGACGACCAGACCGTGCAGATCGGCGTGTCCCGCGCGGCAGCCCAGGTCGACGCGGCCGAACTGCTGCTGCACCGCCTCACCACGGCACTGGACAGCGGCGCGCCACCGGGACCGAGCGGTGCCCGGGACATCACGCTGGCCGTGGAACTGGTCACCGACGCGGTGAACCGGCTGTGCCACCTGGCCGGCACGTCCGGCCACAGCCAGAACGCGCCGCTGGAACGGATCTGGCGCGACGTCAACACGGCGGCCGGCCACGGCGGCCTGCGCCCCGAGCGGTCCGCCGCCGCCTACGCGGCCCAGTTGCTCGGCGGTCCGCGGTGATCCTCGTGACCGGCGCGACCGGCGACGTCGGCAGGCGCGTGGCCGCCGACCTGGTACGCGCCGGGCGGGTCGTGCGGGTGCTGGTCCGCGACCCCGAGCGGGCCCCGGTCGGGGTGGACGTGGTCCAGGGCGACCTCACCGACCCGGCTTCGCTCGCCGCCGCGGCCAAGGGCGTCGACGCCGTGTTCCTGATCCTGGTCGACGGCGGCGCGGCCGCCATCCACCACGCGCTGGCCGGTGTCGGGCACGTCGTCGTGCTGTCCGGCCGCTACGCCACCGAGGAGGTCGACAACCCGTTGCGCGCCAAGTACGTCGACGGCGAAGCGGCCGTCAGCGCACCGGCGACCCTGTTGCGCCCCAACGCCTTCGCGTCCCTCGCCCGGCTGTGGGCACCGGCCGTCCGCACCACCGGCACGGTGACCACGCCGTTCCCCGAACTGGCCCTCCCGGTCATCCACCCGCACGACGTGGCCGACGCGGCCACGGCCGCACTCATCGGCGACGGCCACGTCGGCCACGCCTACGACCTGTCCGGCCCGACCGCCCTGACCGTCCGGGAACGGGTCGCCGTCATCGCCGCCGTGACCGGGCGCGCACTGCGGGTCGAACGGGTCGGCCTTGAGGAGTACGTCGCGCGCCTCGACCCGTTCGCCCGTGCCGTCACCGAGCTGGACCGATACGTCGCCGAGCACCCGCCGACGGTGGTGCCGACCGTCAGCCGCATCCTCGGCCGGCCGGCACGCACGTTCCGGGACTGGGCCGCCGAACACGCGGCCGAGTTCATGCCAGGCTG
>DASZXM010000521.1:0-1561 GCA_035546415.1 Pseudonocardiaceae bacterium | reverse complement strand
AACAACACCGGCAGCTGGTCCAGCGTCGCGGCGTCGGCGTCCAGCGGCACACGGCGCAACTCGACGGCACCGCGGTTGCGGACCGCCACGAGCACGTCGCCGCCCAGCAGCGCGGGCCGGCCGGCAGGCGGCTCGATGTCGACGGTCTCCGCGTCGGTCAGCCTGCGCGGCTGCCCGCCGCCACCGGGCTGGAACGGCACCGCCCACAGGCCGTGGTTGTTGGCCTCCGCCGAACCGACACCGCCGTGCGCGGTGCAGTAGTAGAGGACCGTGTTGTCCGGCGTGACCGAAGGCAGGGTGGTGAAGCCGGCCGTGCGCACCAGCAGCGCCAGCTCACCGCCGGCCGCCGGCACCGTGTACAGGTCCTCGTACAGCGTCTCGGCGGTGCCGAAGTCCCGCCACGACACCACGACCAGGTGCTCGCCGTCCGGCGTCCACGCGGGCTCGCGCACGTCGCACGTGCCGTCCGTCAGCTCCACGGGTTCGGGCGACTCGGCCGTGACGTCGACGACGAACAGCCGGTTGTTCCGGTCGAGCAGGTAGCCGATGTTGTCCTCGGCGTAGTCCATGCGGGTGATGCGGCGCGGAGCCTCGGCGTCCGCGGCCGGCGAGCCGCCCCACTCCGGGTCCTCGCCGCCGTACCGACCGGGCTCGGGAATCCTTGCGGTGACGGCGATCCGGCGCGAGTCCGGTGCCCACGCCAGCATGGACACACCGAGCGGAAGAGACGTGACGCAGCGGGCGTCGCCGCCGTCGCTGGGCATCACGTGCAGCTGCGGGCGGGGCTTGTCACCGCCCGCTTTGCGCAGGAACGCCAGCCACCGGCCGTCCGGGGACAGCGCGGGCGCCGTGTCCGCCGGGCCCCACGTGAACGGCGCGGCACCGCTGCCGTCCAGCGGAATCCGGGACAGGCGGCTGCGATACTCGTTCGCCTGTGGGTCGGGCGTGGCGACCGCGACCACCAGCAGGTCGCCGTGCAGGGTCGGGTTGGCCGGGACGCTCACCAGAGCAAGGTCTTCTGGACGCACCCACGACACGCTACTCGAATCTTTAGCCCCGCGTACTACCTTTGTCCTGACTCGCACTCTCCGAGTCGGCGGGCTCCGCGGCAGGGGCGGTGCCCGGGGTGGCCGGACCGGGCACCACCGGCCCGGGCACCGCCGGACCGGGCACCGCCGGACCGGGCACCGCCGGCGTCCGGCCGCGTCGGCGGCGTTCGGCGATCAGGCTGGCCACCACGGTGACCGTGAGCAGGGCGACCACCACCAGCAGTGAGACCCCAGGTCCGGGCACCGGCACGGGCACCCGCTGCGCGCCGCTCTGGAACGGCTGCCAGTCGTCGTGCACGACCTCCAGGATCAGCTTGAGGCCGATGAACAGCAGCAGCACCGACAGCCCCTGTTGCAGGAACACCAGCCGCCGGATCATGCCGCCGATCAAAAAGTACAGCTGGCGCAGTCCCATCAGGGCGAACGCGTTCACGGCGAACACCAGGTACGGGTCCCTGGTCAGGCCGAACACGGCGGGGATGGAGTCGAGCGCGAAGAGCAGGTCGGTCGTG
>DASZXM010000520.1:0-1596 GCA_035546415.1 Pseudonocardiaceae bacterium | reverse complement strand
GTAGAGGTCCTGGTCCCGTCCGACGACCAACCGCTCTCCGGCCTGGACTTCCAGGACCGATCCGCTACCGTTAGATTATGTAACATTTGCCGCTCGCCGCGCTGTGAGGTCAGGTACAACAGAGATTATGGCTCGAGGACGTACCGCTTCGCCGACCCGTCCGAAGGGCGGCATCAGCGCCGACGCCGTGACCGACGCGGTATTGGCCGCTTCCCGTGTGCTCGTGGGCCTGTCCGCCCGCTCGATCGCCTCGGTGGACGACTCGATCACGATGCCGCAGTTCCGGCTGTTGGTTGTCCTGAGCACTCGTGGCCCGTTGAAGCTGGCCACGCTGGCCGAGTACCTGGACGTCAAGCCGCCCACCGCGACGCGGATGATCGACCGGCTGGTCAGCGCGGGTCTGGTCGACAGACAGATCAGCCCGGTGTCTCGGCGGGAGGTCGTCATCGACCTCACCGATGCCGGTGCGTCGGTCGTCGGGCGAGTCAGCCAGCAGCGACGGCGGGAGATCGCCGGTATCGTCCGCCGGATGCCGGAAGGCCAGCTCAGCGCGCTGGTCGAGGCGTTCGACGCGTTCCGAGAGGCCGGCGGTGAACCACAGGTGGAGTCCGCCCGCTACACCGACTGGACCTGATTCAACTGCTCACTCTTTAATATTACCTTGGCTAACTATTTACTTGAGTAGCGTTCATCACACCCGATGTCGACAAGAAGTCGCCCGGCGGGTGTTGATGGCGGGCCGATCCTGGGTACGGCGGCCGTGGAAACGAACCACGGCGGCTGCTGGAGGTACACGGAATGGCCAGCGATGACATCCTGCGTGACAAGGTGGTGGTCGTGACCGGCGCCAGCGGCGGAATCGGCCGGGCGACCGCGCGGCTGCTGGGTGAGCACGGCGCCTCGGTCGCGGTACTGGCCCGGGGCGAACGGGGCCTGCAGGCGGCGGCCCGGGACGTCACCGAAGCCGGCGGCCGGGGCCTGCCGATCACGGTGGACGTCGCCGACCATGACGCACTCGCCGAGGCCGCCGACCACGTGGAGCGGACACTCGGGCCGATCGACATCTGGATCAACGTCGCGTTCGCGACGGTGTTCGCCCCGTTCACCGAGATCACCCCGGCCGAGTTCGAACGGGCCACCCGGGTGGCCTACCTGGGCTTCGTCTGGGGCACCCACGTGGCGCTGGAGCGGATGCGGCCGCGCAACCGCGGCGTCATCGTGCAGACCGGGTCGGCCATGGCCTACCGGGGCATTCCGCTGCAGTCGGTGTACTCGGGCGCGAAGCACGCCATCCAGGGCTTCACCGAGGCGTTGCGCTGCGAACTGCTGCACGAACGCAGCGGCATCGCGATCACGATGGTGCAAATGCCCGCGGTGAACACACCCCAGTTCGACTGGGCGGTGTCCCGGCTGCCCCGACACCCGCAGCCGGTGCCACCGATCTACCAGCCCGAGGTGGCCGCCCGCGCACTGGTGCACGCCGCGACCCACCCGAGGCGCAGGGAGTACTGGGTGGGCGGCTCCACCATGCTGACCTTGCTGGGCAACAAGATCGCTGCCGGGCTACTGGACCGGTACCTTGCCCGCACGGCCTAC
>DASZXM010000519.1:0-8736 GCA_035546415.1 Pseudonocardiaceae bacterium | reverse complement strand
TGTCGAGGAGGTGGCGGCCCGCGGGGCGGCAGTGGGGTGGCGGCCCGTGCGGGGGTGGGTCAGGTCAGCCCGTGTGGCGGGGTGGGTCAGGCCGAGCGGCGACGGCAGATCGAGTGGTGGGGCGGCGTCCGGTGCGGGGGCAGACCGGAGTGGCGGCCCGCGGGGCGGCGGCGCGGGGCCGGCCCGTGTGGCAGGGCGGGTCAGCCCGAGCGGCGGCGGGCGGCACATCGAGTGGGGCGGCGGCCCGCAGAGGCGGTAGGGCGGTCGTGGCCCGTGTGGCGGGGCGGCTGCGGAGCGATCGGTTGCCTTGGCGGGACGCCGCTGGTGTCATTCTGCGGTCGCATTGCGCTTGGCGCGCATCGCTCAGCGCCGCCGGATTGCGAGGTGGATTGATGGGGCCGGCGGTAGTCAACTTTGATGACTGCGCGTTTGATGACTGCGCGGCGAGTGAGCCTGTCGGGTGGCTGCGCGGTGTGTGGGTTGGGGCGTTAGCGGTAGTCAACCTTGATGACCACTCTGCGCTGAGCTCGCCGGGTGGCCGCGCGGCGTGCGGATTGGCGGTCGTCAACCTTGACCACCGCGCAGCGCTGAGCCCGCTGAGTGACCGCGCGGTGTGCTGGTTGGCGGTTCGCGGTAGTCAACGTTGACGACCGCGTAGGTGCTGGCTCCGCGTGGTTGTGAGCAGCAGGCTGGTCTGCTTGCTTGCGGGCTGCTGATGGCCGGTGTCGATCACTGCTCGGAGCCGTGCGCCGTGCGCCGTGCGCGTTGGGGGCGGCTGGGGTCTGCCTGCCAGGAGCCGACGCCGTCAGCCAACGCCAGTAGCCAAACGCCAGTAGCCAAACGCCGGTAGTCAACCTTGACCACCGCCCCGCCGTCAGCCTCGCGTGATCGCCAGGCGCCGATCGGAGACGATGGGGGCCGCCGGTGGGACCACGGGCAGCGTGTCGCCGCCAATGCCGTGGTCGCGCAGGGGGCCGACCGTCCAGCCATGTGCCGCGCACTCCGCCAACAGCCTGGGCAGCGCACCCAGTGTCGACTTCCACGCACCCACCGACGCGGCCACGTCCGAGTCGTGCAGCAGTACCGTTCCGCCGCCCGCCAACGACTTCGTGACCGTCTCGACGACACTGTCCGGTGTGGACCTGCTGCTCCAGTCCCAGCCCCAGCACGTCCACAGGACCGGCGTCAGGTCGAGGCGGCGGGCGGCCACCAGTGCCGCCGTGGTCAGCACCCCGTACGGTGGCCGGAACCAGCGTGGTCGGGTGCCGGTGGTGCGGGCGATCAGGTCGCGTCCGCGGGCCATTTCGTCGTACGTGCGGCGCGGGCCGTACCAGACCATCCTGCGGTGGTGCCAGCCGTGCAGCGCGATCTCGTGCCCGGCCGCCGCCATTTCCTTGCCCAGTCGCGGGCTGCGGGCCAGTTCGCTGCCCAGCAGGAAGAACGTCGCCCGCACGTCGTGCCGGTCGAGTTCGCGCAGGAAGAACGGAGTGGAGCGCGGGTGGGGGCCGTCGTCGAACGTCAGTGCCACGTGGTGCGGCGCGCCGACGCCGGCGAGCGCGGGTAGCAGGCGCATCCGCAGGGCCGGCCAGAACATGGCCGCCGGTGCCGCGTGCGCGGCCAGCGTGCCGACTCCTGCGGCCACCGCGGCCGCCGTCATGCGATTCACGTCGTCAGATCCCTCAACGCTGTCGGGTGCAGATGCTGCTCGCCTGCCTCGTGTGCCACGTGGTCGAGCACCTGCCCGAGGGGGCACGTCCGATCATGATCCTGCCGGATGAGGACGATGCCGCCGTGCGCGGGCAGGGTGGTCAGGTCGGTGCAGCTCATCGTCGTCTTCGGAATGATGATGCGTTCGCCGTACATCGCGGCGAGGCTGACGTCCACGGCGTCCAGGTCGCCGTTGGACAGCATCAGGTTCGGCCGGTGCGTGGTGATCCTGTCGATCGCCCGGGCGCCCGCGCCGATCGCGCCGCGGCCGGCGAACCAGCCGGTTTCGTACGGCTGGCCGCCCGCCGCGTTCACCATGAGCAGGCCGGCGCCTGCCATGCGGCGGACCGAGTCCGCGTTGTCCGACGCGGTCGTCACGCTCACCGCGACGGCCGCGCCCAACCGGTTCAACTGGCGGATGTCGGCGTCGCTGACGGGTTGGTCGCTGGGCGCTTCGACGACGAAGAACACCTCGTTCGCGCCGACGCCGGTCTCACCGACCGCGCGGAAGCCGTGCGCCACGGCGATGCTGGTGCCACTGGTGAACACCCACAGCAGCCACGCGATGCTCGCCGCGAGCCAGGCCAGCCTGCGCACCCTGCGCGGCACCAGCCGGTCCCGCCGGGGGGGGTCGAGCGGCTGCCGGACCAGGCCGGTGATCGCGACGGACGGGCACGCCGTGCCGACGTCGATCGGCTGCCGCGCAGGCGCGGGTTCGGTTCGGGTGGCGGCGAACGCGGCCAGGGCGCGGCCGAGTTCGTCCCGGTCGTGCACCCACTTCGCCAAGCCGGCGTGTTCCAGGGTCAGTGCGTTGGTGCGGCCGTGGCCGACGAGACAGCGGTAGCTGAGCACCGGCAGACCCGTGGCGTGTGCTTCGAAGAACGTGAGACCGCCGGAGTTGAGTACCGCGATGTCGCAGGCGCGCAACAGGTCCGGCATGTCGTCGACCCAGCCGAGCACCACACCTGTGGTGAGGTCACGCAAACGTTCGCGCAGCGCGGTGTTCTCCCCGCACACCACCACCGGTGTCACCACGCCACTGGCCGCGACCTCCCGCGCCGACTCCTCGATCTCCCCGACCGCCCAGGACCCGGACAGCACCAGTGCCAGCACATCGTCCTGGGGCAGGCCGAACCGGGCGCGCAGCTTCGCCCGCTCGTCATCGTCCACCGCGGGCCGGAACGCCGGTCGCACGGCCGGGGCGACGACGGCGACCCGTTCGCCGCCCAGCGCCCGCACCTGCATCGCGATCTCCGGGTGCGCCGCCAGGTAGAGGTCGGTGCCCCTGGCCATCCACAGTGGATGCACCGACGGGTCGGTCAGGTAGGTGACGACCGAAGCGGACAGTTGGCCGCGCCTGCGCATCCGCATCGCCACCTGGCTGGCCAGCGGGTAGGTGCACACGACGGCGTCCACGTCCGACCCGAACGCCCTGCGCATCGCCCGCGACGAGCTGGCCGCCAGCCACACCGTCAGCGCCGACATGCTCCTGCGCCGCTGCAGCATCTTGAGCAGCCACTCCCAGGTGCCCGGCGCGACGTCCAGCTGGGTGCGGTAGGCCTCCTTGACCCGGCGGCCGATCCCCAGCGGCAGCAGGTCGAGGAAGTCGTGGCAGCTCACGTCGTGGCCGTGCGCTTCGAGGCGCCGGGCGATCTCATGGGCGGCGCCGTCGTGGCCGGCGCCCAGGCTGGCCGACACGATCGCGATGCGTCCCACGCTGCTCCCCGCTCCGTCGGCCCGGCCGACTGTGATGATCGCCGCCCCCTGCGGCCGCGCCAGCATATACCTACAGTGTGTAGGAGGTGAGGGTGTTGGCACCCGAACCGGAGGTAGGGTCGTCCCTACCAAGAGCGGAGGGTGTCAGTGGACGTGGCCGGCGCCAAACGGGCCCGCCGGAGGGCGGGCGGTGAACTGGAGAACGAGATCCTCGCCGCGCTGTGGGCGGCGGGTGAGCCGCTGACCCCACGCGAGGTGCAACAGGCGCTGGGCGAGGATCTCGCCTACAACACGGTGCAGACCATTCTGGTCCGCCTGCACGAGAAGGACCTCGTGCAGCGGCACCCGGACGGCCGGGCGCACCGCTACTCGCCGACGAAACAGCCGGCCGAGCTCACAGCAGAACGCATGCATCTGCTGCTGGCCGCCGGCCCCGACCGGCGCACGGTGCTCCGCCAGTTCGTCGGCTCGCTCGACGAGTCCGACGAGCAGATCCTGCGCGACCTCCTCGGCCCGACCAGCTGACGGTCACCGCCACCCGTCGGAGGCGGTGGGTCACTCTCGGTCGTGATCGGATCGTCGGCGCCGGGGGAGCACGGCGGCCGGACCTGCTCACGGCGCGGTGCGGAAGCCGGCTGGAGCGTGGAACGGCAGGTCAGGTGCGTGCCCGGTAGTCCGGCTCACGGCCGCGGGCCGGCGGCGGTGTCGGGGGGCGGTAGGGCGCCCGCTGTGGCGGCTGCCCCTGGTTGACCCTGGTCGGCGGCTGCGGCTGGCCCTGGTTGGGCCGGGGCGGCTGGCCCTGGCGCATCGGCTGCTGGTTGGGCGCGGGCCGACCGGGCTGACCCTGCTGACGGGGCGGCACGCCCTGGTTCGGGCGGCCCTGCTGGCCGCGGAAGTTGGGTGCCGGCCGGTTGGTCTGGCGGGGCGGAGGCGCGGGCTGCTGCCGCTGCGGCTGGCGGACCGGTTGCTGCGGTCGGGAGTCGGCCCGGCGGACCTCGCTCCAGCCGGTGCCGTCGTACTGGGCGGACTCGTCGTAGCGGCGCCGGGCACGGCCGCCGGAGGGCCGGTTCACCCACGAGTCGAACGCCACGAGCAGCACGGCGATGATCGCGGTCACGACGCCCATCAGGGGGAACTGCACGACGATCGAGATCACCGTGACGAACAGCAGCCCCACCACGGCCAGCCAACACGCCCAGTCGACCCGGCCGATGACCGAGTTGCGGAAACCGCCGCCGCCGCCGCGCTCGTCGTCCCAGTCACCCATGGCGATCCCCGGTCCGATCCCGTCGCTCAGCCATCCTGGTCTCCATGCACGGCGCCCATCATCCCTCATCCTCCTCCGCCCGCCGGGGCAGTATGCGTGATTCTACAATTTGTGGAGTATTCTCGTGGGTGCCGGGCGCGCCTGGGGTGACGCGTCGGCGAGCGGTGTCATGACAGGTCGGAGGTACCTCGGCAGCGTGGACCCAACCATTTCCCGGCGTCCCCACCGGGGCTCCTACCGTCGCCGCAGGCCGCTGCCGGCGATCATCATCCTTGTGGTGTTGGCCACCGCGGGAGTCATGGTGTGGGCGCACGTGCTGAGTCAGGCGGGAAACAGCACCGTACAGTCCAGCTGCCCCGCCTCGGCGATCACCCCGGCGAAACTGCCGCCGATCACGCCGTTGTCGTACTCCGCGCTGAACGCCGTGCAGCCTATCCCGGCCGCCGACGTGCGGGTGCGCACCCTGAACGCCAGCAAACAGACCGGGCTGGCCGGTCGGATCGCGCTCGAACTGTCGCACTACGGGTTCACGCAGGCGGCCGCTCCGGCGGACGACCCGCGCTACCCACAGGGCGACATGAAGTGCTTCGGGCAGATCCGGTTCGGTGCCAACGGCGAGGCGGCGGCCCGCACGCTCAGCCTGGTCGTACCGTGTGCCCAACTGGTCCGCGACAACCGCCAGGACGCGTCGGTCGACCTCGCCCTGGGTACCTACTTCACGGACCTGGCGCCCAGCTCGGACGCCACCACGGTGCTCGCCCAACTGGCCGCGTGGTCGCGGGACCACCCCACGACCCACGGCGGCCTGGAGTCGACGGGCCAGCAGCCGTCGCTGTCGGCGGCGCTGCTCGCGGGAGCGCACACGTTCCGGTGCTGATCCGTCGGCACCGTCAGGAGGTTTGCGGAGGATGTCAGGACACCGGGCGAACAGGCGGGGACACGGCGAGTTGGAGGCCGAGGTGATCGCGTCGCTGTCAGCCGCGGACCAGCCGTCGACCGTGCACGAGGTCCAGCGTTCGGTCGACTCCGACCTCAGCTACAACGCCGTGCACACCATCCTGAACCGGTTGGTGGACAAGGGACTCGTCGACCGCGAGCCGGCCGGCCGGGGCCACGTCTACCGGCCGTCGCGCGGCGCGGCCACCGTCATCGCGCAGCACATGGAAGCCCTGCTGGACCGCGGCCCGAGCCGTACCGAGGTGTTGCACTCGTTCCTGGGCACACTGTCCGACGAGGACGAGGCCCTGCTGCGGACGTGGCTGAACCAGCGGACCGATCACTAGCGCGCACCAGGTGGCACTATCAGTCCACGAATTGTCCTGATGGGCGGTCAGCCGCTCGGGTCATCATGATGGACGTGGTGCGACCGGTTGGCAGCGTCCGGCTTCGGTGACCGCATCCAGGGGGAGTGAGAATGGGTTCCGTACCGAACAGTGCCCGGGCCGTCCGTGACCTCGGAGACGCCCACGTGACCGCGCTGACCGATCTCGATCCGTTCCAGGCCACCTGGTTGGGCGTGCGGTCGGACCGCATGCGGGACTTCTCGCCTGCTGGTTACGAGGCCGAGGACGAGCTGTCCCGCCGCACGCTGGCCGAACTGGACCGGATCGACGTCTCCGACGACCCGGACGAGCGGCGATGTGCCCGGCTGCTGCGGGAACGGTTGACGTCCGCGCTGGACGTGAGCGCGTCCGGCGAGCACCTGCGGGCCGTGCAGAACATCCTCGGCCCGGTACAGGCGATGCGGCTCATCTTCACGGTCATGCCGACGGCCACGGCCGACGACTGGACGGCCGTGGCCCGCCGCATGGCGGAACTGCCGCGGGCGGTCGCCGGTTACCGGGCCACGCTGACCGAAGGTGTCCGCCGTGGCCTGTTGGCCGCGCCCCGGCAGGTGACGACGCTGGTCAACCAGCTGCAGGAGTGGTGCGACGCGGGCGGGGGCAAAGGATGGTTCGCCGAGTTCACCGCGTCCGCGAACGTTCCGGCGGCCCTGCGCGGCGAGCTGGACGCGGCCGCGCGTACGGCCATCGAGTCGACGGACGAACTGCGTGCGTGGCTGGCCGTCGACTACCTGCCGCGCACCGAGGGCACACCCGACGCGGTCGGCGCGGAGCGCTACCAGATCCTGACGCGGTTCCGTACCGGCGCGAACCTGGACCTCGCCGAGGCGTACGAGTGGGGTTGGTCGGAGTACCGGCGGCTGGCCGTGGAGCAACGTGAGCAGGCCGAGCGCGTGCTGCCGGGCGGGACGCTGCGCGAAGTGATCCGGCACCTCGACGCGCACGGCGAGGTCGTGGTGGGCGTCGAGGAGATCCGCGTCCGGTTGCAGGGCATGATCGACCAGGCGCTGACCGACCTGGACGGCACCCACTTCGACCTCGCGGAGCAGGTGAAGACCGTCGAGTCACGGATCGCCCCGCCGGGCAGCGCGGCGGCGCCGTACTACTCGCGGCCGGCCCAGGACTTCTCCCGCCCCGGCCGGACGTGGCTGCCGACGCTGGGCCGCACCCGGTTTCCGCTGTGGAAACTGGTGAGTACCTGGTACCACGAGTCGGTGCCCGGTCACCATCTGCAGTTCGCGCACTGGGCAACACTCGCCGGCCGGCTGTCCCGGTACCAGACCGGCGTCGGCTCGGTGAGCGCGATGACGGAAGGCTGGGCGTTGTACGCGGAACGCCTGATGGACGAACTCGGTTACCTCGTCGACCCGGGCGCCCGGTTGGGCTACATCGGCGCCCAGATGCGCCGCGCCATCCGCGTGATCATCGACATCGGCATGCACCTGGAGCTGACCATCCCGTCGGACTCGCCGGTCGGCCCGGGGGAGCGGTGGACGCCCGAACTCGGCCGGGCCCTGCTGAGCACGGAGTCACGCTCGACGGACGCGTTCGTGGAGAGCGAACTGGTGCGGTATCTGGGAGTGCCGGCGCAGGCCATCGGGTACAAGCTGGGTGAGCGGGCGTGGCTGGCCGGCAGGCAAGCCGCACAGGCCAACCGGGGCAAGGGTTTCGACCTGAAGGCCTGGCACATGTCGGCGCTGTCACTGGGCGCACTGGGATTGGACGACCTGGCGAACGAACTGGCGCGCTTGTAGCCGTCGACATCGAACGTGTGCCCCCGGGCAGGAGGGTGTGCCCTGTTCTGCCCGGGGGCTCTGGCATTCCGGGTCAGGCGGTTGCGGGATTCCAGTAGTCGCCGGCCATCACGATGTAGACCAGCATCTTGATCGTTTCGCCGTAGTAGGCGTCGCCGAAGGGGTTCGTGGCCAGTTCGTTCCAGATGGCGTCGGTCCACGCCTGGTCGCCCGCTGCCATGGCGGCGGGGCCCGCGGCGTCGCCCGCTTCTTCGGCTTGGGTGTCGGTGTCGCCGGCACCGTCGGTGTTGCGCCAGGTGCAGTTGAGCTTGACGTGCGGGTGCACGTTCCGCGGGTTGCCGCCCGATGCGCTGTCCAGACACGCCGATTCCTTCGTCGCCAGGGCGTAGGCGACGGCCGCCGTGGTCGAACCGTTCTCCAGGGCGTCGGTGCCCAGGTGCCACGGGACGCGCAGGGAGTTGTAGCCGACGATGTTGTCCGGCTGGTTCTCCTGGTAGTCGGCCGGGGCCGGCTTCGGGCTGGTCGTGTTCGCACCCACCACGAAGTCGGCCATCAGGCCCGCGCTCGACGAGTAGGAGTCGGTGAACTCGGTGAACAGGGCTTGCTGTTTGGCGATGACCTTGGCCCAGTCGTGGTCGGGGTCGTAGGCGGCGAAGGCACGCAGGTGGTCGAGCATGGAGTCGGAGGGGCGGGTGTCGGTGGAGGGGCCGTCGTCCTCGCACTTGAGGTGGCCGTCGGCGGCCACGTCGTGGGCGTAGACGTTGCCCAGCCAGTTCAGGGCGTCGGTCCGGTAGCCGCCCCATTGCCTGTCGGCGAGGATGAGGCCGTAGCCGATGTCCAGGTCACCGTCGGTGGCGCCGTCCGGGGTGCCGGAGTCGGCGTACTCGCAGGTCCTGCCGTCCAGTTGCCACTGCATCAGGCCGTACTGGTCCTCGTGGTCCTCGACCAG
>DASZXM010000518.1:0-2810 GCA_035546415.1 Pseudonocardiaceae bacterium | reverse complement strand
TCCCAGCCCCCGCGTCAGCCGATCCAGGTCATCGCGGGCCCGGTCAAGTTTCTTGGCCCGCGCCACCCGCGCGGCCTGGGCGCGGGTGGTGGAGTACACGAACACCCGCCGCACCGATACCACCGGATCGGTCCTGCGGGGCCCGGCCAGGGTCATGGTGTCCTCGACCACCCGCCAGCGGCCCCGTTCGCGCTCTGGTGTGCTGGTGTCGCGTTCGGCGACGTAGCCCACCTCGGCCGCGGTAGCGATGTCCAGACCGGCCAGCACCCGGGCGGGGACGTAGGTCTTGGCGGCGGGCGCGATGAACTGCACCCCGGCGGCGATCATGTCGGCCACGTTGCCGTAGGAGATCAGTTTCGAGTCCCCGACCAGCAGGAACTTCCGTGGTCCCGCCATGTTCTGCAACGTTGTCATGGCGGGGATGACTTGGTTGACCTCGCCGGCGCCGCCATCGAAGCCGTGATGGAACACCGGGATGCCGCCGTCGCCGGAGACAGCCAGTCCGGCCTGGACCTGTTTCAGGTCCGGTCGGCGGTCTTTCGGATGCCCGAACCGTGGTGTGGCGTAGTCGGGATCGGCCTGTGGGTAAGCGCCGTAGAGCGAGATCGAGGTCATGTCCCAGTGCAAGCGGGACACATCGATCCCGAACGCGGTGATCGCCTGCGCGCCGACCGATCCCACAATCCGTTCCAGGTGCGGGGCGATCGCGTCCAGGGCGCGGGCGATCCGGTCATCGTTGAGCGCGTCCGGGTCGATCCCGAACGTTTCCTCCACCGCCCAGGACCTGGCCCAGTCGGTGAGGTGCCGCAGCGGCGCGGGCGAGGTCAACCGGTTGGCGATCAGAGCCTCGATGACTTGGCCGTGGGTCAGGATCGCCACGTCGGTGCGGATCGGGCAGGCCCGGTCGATGATGGCGGCCAGGTCCAGGCGGTGGCAGTACTCGGCCACGACCGGTAGCGCACCCAGCATCTTCTCCACGCTGGGCTTGCCGAAGGCCATGGGTTGCCGGCGTGGTCGCTCTCGCATCCGGCCACGATAAGATGATCAAGCCGAATGGCTTCCTTGGCCCCAACCATCCTCATGTGCGAAACACGGGGCTAGCCGATGTGCCGGACGTGTGGCCATTCGGCCGGCCACGGTTGCCGCGGCCCGGCGCAGATGGACACGGGAACGCCCTGCTCCTGGTTGTCCACGCCCGCCGCGTTGTCGATCCGGGCGGCAGGCACGCAATCCCGCAAGTACTGGGTGACCGACTTACCGACCGCGATCACCGGTGTGCCATCGGTCGGCGGGGGACCCCAGTCGGCGTAGGAGTTCTCTCCACCGTAGACGTCGGTCAGGCCGTAGTGCTGCAGTGCACCGGCTTCGCCGTAGTTGGCGGTGAGGGTGACGACCGGCGCGTCCGCGGGCAGCCGGTGCCGCACGTCGGCGACGGTCGCCGCCAGTTCGGGCCAGCCGATCGTCTCGCCGACGTCCGGGTTCAGCGCGATCACCGGGCCTGCCCACCGTGCCGGCAGGATGGGCAGCGAGATGACCAGGTTCACCGCCGCTGCCGCCGCCATGACGGCCCACACCGGTTTCGCCGGCCAGTCCTGGATCGCGACCGCGCCGGACGCGATGATCACCGGCAGCAGTCCGGCCAGGTAGTAGGGCTTCCCGCCGGTGACCATGAACACCACGGCCAGCACCACCCACGCGACGGCGAGGAACCGGGTTGGCTTACGGAACAACCGCCACCAGCCGACCACCAGCATCGGCGCGAGCACCGGGCTGGCCAGCAGGAACTGGAACGGGACGACCAGCCACCACGGCTGCGAACTGGTCGATCCACCGGCCGCGATCGACCGGGACACCGCGAGTTCCGGCCAGCCGTGGCCGGCCTGCCAGAGCAGCCAGGGCAGCCCGATCAGGACCGCGATCACGGCGCCCACCCAGGGAAACGGGCTGCGCAGCAGCTGCCGTGGCCCGGCCACGGCGATCCCGACCAGCAGCGCGACACCGAGGAACACCGGCAGCGGGTTGTTCAGCAGGCCGACGCCGAGCACGACACCGACCAGCGCCCACAACCGGTTCTGCCGGGTGCGCACCGCCCGCAGCGCCAGCCACGCGGCCACGGTCCACACCAGCAGGTCGATCGTGCTGGTGTTCAACAGGTGCCCGACGAACAGCACGAGGCTCGACGCGCCGGCCCCGGCAGCGGCGAGCAGTTCGGCCCGCCCCTCGCCGCGCAGTTCCCGGGCGATCGCGGCCGTCAGGAGCACCACGGCCCCGGCGGCGAGCGCGGAGGGCAGGCGCAGCACGAACAGCGAGTCGGGCGCGATGGCCGTCAGCAGCCGGGCCAGCGCCGGTACCAGCGGTCCCTGGTCGACGTAGCCCCACGCGAGGTGCTGGCCACTGGCGATGAAGTACAGCTCGTCGCGGTGGTAGCCGTAGCCGCCGGCGAACACCACCTCCAGGGCCGTGACCAAGCCAGCCAGCAGCCACACCCCACGTCGCATCGGTCCTCCCCCGGAGCAGAGCGCCGCCGACAGCTATACCAGGTGCGGAGCGGATTCGTCCCCGTCTTCGTCCGGTCGACGGTGCCCGTCTCCGTCGACCGGACGTGTTCCGGCATCCCCGCGGAGAGCGTTCCGGATGCTCTGGAACCGCGCCGCCGTGGTGGGGGTCCAGTCCTTCGGCTGCCGTGTGGTGCGGATGGCTTCGTCGATCGCGGCCATCGTCGCCCGGGGCAGTTGGCCGATCCGGCTGGTCAGGGATTCCCGGGGGACGGTGGTCAGCCACGTGCACGGGGTCCAGCCCGGGCGGGCGTG
>DASZXM010000517.1:0-16734 GCA_035546415.1 Pseudonocardiaceae bacterium | reverse complement strand
CGGGGTCGACCCGTGGTCATCCCGGCGGTCTCCGCTCGCCCTCCCCTGCCGAAAGGTGGGCGGTTTCCGTGCGCGGACGCCGAAGTACCGCGCGCCCGTGACGTGAACCGCCGTACTGCACACACACCCCTGCATTTCTCCGTTCACGTTCACAGGAGAGCGCGCATGCGTTTACCCCACTCCGCCCTGGCCGGCGCGATCGCGTTGGCCACCACGGCGGCAGCGGCCGGCGTGGCCGTGGCCACCGCGGCCCCCGCGGCGGCGGCCACCCTGCCGACCCATGTGTTCGCACCCTATTTCGAGGCGTACTCCGGTGGGAGCCCGGCATCGCTGGCGTCCCAGTCCGGCAACAAGTACCTGACGATGGCGTTCATCCAGACCGCCAGTGCCGGATCGTGCACGGTGTACTGGGACGGCGACACCGGTACCCCGATCTCGTCGTCGGTCTACGGCAGCGACCTGAGCACGATCCGGGCGGGAGGCGGCGACATCATCCCGTCGTTCGGCGGGTACGCCGCCGACACGACCAACACCGACATCGCGGACAGCTGCACGAATGTCAACTCGATCGCCGCGGCGTACGAGAACGTCATCACGACGTACGACGTGACGCGGCTGGACCTGGACGTGGAGGCCGACGCGGAGACCAACTCGGCCGGCATCGACCGCCGCAACAAGGCGATCGCACAGGTCGAGTCGTGGGCGGCGGCGAACGGCCGGACCGTCCAGTTCTCCTACACGCTGCCCACCACGATCAACGGCCTGGACGGCAGCGGCCTCGCGGTGCTGCAGAACGCTGTGTCCAACAACGCCCGCGTCGACGTCGTCAACATCATGACGTTCGACTACTACGACGAGTCGTCGCACCCGACGCACGAGATGGCCACCGACACGGAGACGGCGGCCAGTGGCCTGGTGGGCGAACTGCGGTCGCTGTACCCGTCGAAGACGTCGGCCCAGCTGTGGAACATGGTCGGTGTCACGGAGATGCCGGGCATCGACGACTACGGCACGGCGGAGACGTTCACGACGGCGGACGCCACGACGGTGGAGAACTGGGCGGTGTCCAAGGGCATCAACACGCTGTCGTTCTGGGCGTTGCAGCGGGACAACGGCGGCTGCCCGGGCACCGGCGGCAGCGACTCGTGCTCGGGCATCCAACAGAGCACGTGGCAGTTCAGCCACACGTTCGAACCGTTCACGGGCGGTTCGTCCACCCCGACGAACGACTTCTCGGTGTCGGTGTCCCCCGCGTCGGCGTCGGTCGCGCCGGGCGGCACCGCGACGGCCACGGTGAGCACGGCGGTGACGTCCGGTTCGGCGCAGCCGGTGTCGCTGTCGGCGAGCGGCGCCCCGGCCGGTGCGACGGCGACCCTGTCGCCGACCTCGGTCACGGCGGGCGGCACGTCGACCCTGACGGTGGTGACGTCGGCGACGACGGCCGCGGGCACGTACTCGATCGACGTCACGGGCGCGGCGGCGTCGGGCAGCCACACGACGACGTACACGGTCACCGTCACCGGCAGCGGAGGCGGGGGTGGCCCGCTGGCCAACGGCGGGTTCGAAACCGGCGGGCTGTCCCCGTGGACGGCACAGTCCGGTGACGCGGTGGTCGGCTCGCCGGTGCACACGGGCAGCCACGCGCTCCAGGTCACGCCGACCAACTCCCAAACAGGCGAGGCGGATCAGACGATCACGGTGTCGGCGAACGCCGGCCACACGCTGACGGCGTGGGTGCGGGGCAACTACGCGTACGTCGGCGTCACCGGCGGCGCGTCGGCGAGCACGTGGACGTCGAGCAGCGGCTGGACGAAGCTGACGGTCCCGTTCACGACGGGCGCGTCGGGCACGGTGACGGTGTTCGTGCACGGCTGGTACGCCCAGGGCAACGTCTACGTGGACGACGTCAGCGTGAGCTGATCGGTCGACGCGAGGCCGCCGGTGAGTGCCGGCGGCCCTCGCGCTTCGATTCGGGAAAGCGTTTTCCGACGGTCAGCCGGGCAGGACCGCCGAACTCTGGCGCAGCAGGACCTGGCCGGCGATCGGGACCACCGTCGGTACTTCGCCGGTCGCCTCCCGCATCGCCAGCCGCCCAGCCATCTCCCCCATCCGGTACAGCGGCAGCGCGACCGTGGACAGCGGCGGCGTGACGTCCTGCAGCGTCGGGATGTCGTCGAACCCGGCCACCGCCACGTCTTCGGGCACCGACAGGCCCGCCGCTCGCAGGCAGGCCAGTGCGCCGACCGCCATCACGTCGTTCACCGCGAACAGGCAGACCGGCGGCCGGCGCCCGGCCAGGACCACGCTCGCCGCCTCGTACCCGCCGTCGCGCGTGAAAGGCCCGCGCACGATGTCCGTGTCCGCCAGTGTGATCCCGCAGTCCGCCAGTCCGGTCCGAAAACCGACGACCCGGTCGTGCGCCGTCAGCAGGTCCGCCGGGCCGGCCAGTACGACGAAATCCCGGTGGCCCTGGCCGACCAGTGCCCGGGCCAGGTCCCGTGCGCCGTCGGCGTTCCGCGGCAGGACGGTGTCCACGCCGAGCAGGTCCTGCCCGATGCACACGACCCGACCACCGGCCCGTTCGAACGCCCGCAGTTCCGTCCGCAGCTCCTCCGTGGCGTGCGCCGATTCGGTCCGGCTCCCGACCAGCACCAGCGCCCGCGCCCGTTGGGCACGCATCATCGCGACGTGTTCCAGCTCGCGGTCCGGGTCCGCCGACGTCGACGCGATCGACACGACCACCGACGATGCGTACGCCACGTCCATCACGCCCGCCGCGATCGTCGAGAAGTACGGGTCCGCGATGTCGTGCACGACGACACCCATCGTGTCGCTCGTGCCCCGCGCCATCGCCCTGGCCTGGAGGTTCGCGCTGTACCCGAGTTCGCTGGCCGCCCGGTTCACCTTGTCCCGCAGCGCGCTGCCGACCACCCGTGTGCTGCCGCCCATCACCCGTGACGCCGTGGCCAGCGACACGCCGGCGCGCTCGGCCACGTCGGCGAGTGTCACGACGCTGACGTGCGGCCGTGGCCTGCGGCGTCGTCTGGGTGGTTCGGACGCGTCGTCGATGCCCAGCGGACCCACCCCCTCTTGACCGGACAGAGCAGCCAGCCTAGCGTAGGAAATCGCTTTCCACAGCTGAAGGGCAGGTTGGATGACACAACAGACCCTCCGGGTGGCCGTCAACGGCGTGACCGGGCGGATGGGCTACAACCAGCACCTGGTGCGCTCGCTGCTGGCGATCCGCGAGCAGGGCGGCTTCGAGCCGAACGGGCCCGGCGGCGGACGAGTCACCGTGGAACCCGTGCTCCTCGGGCGCAACGCCGACCGGCTCAAGGAGATCGCCGCGAAACACGACGTCGCCGCGTGGAGCACCGACCGCGACGCCGTCCTGTCCGACAGCACGATCGACGTCTTCTTCGACGCGGCCCTCACCGACGGCCGTGCCGAACTGCTGACCGCCGCGATCGCCGCCGGCAAGCACGTCTACACCGAGAAGCCGGTCGCGTCGACCCTGCCCCAGGCCATCGAACTGGCCAAGGTCGCCGTGGCGAAGGGCATCGTGCACGGTGTCGTGCAGGACAAGCTGTTCCTGCCCGGTGTGATCAAGCTGCGCAGGCTGGTGGAGTCCGGCTTCTTCGGCCGCATCCTGTCGGTGCGACTGGAGTTCGGTTACTGGGTGTTCGAGGGTGACCTGCAACCCGCGCAGCGCCCGTCGTGGAACTACCGCACCGCCGACGGCGGTGGCATCGTGCTGGACATGTTCCCGCACTGGCGGTACGTGCTGGAGAACGTGTTCGGCCCGGTCGAGGCACTGTACGTGCGGGCGACGACGCACATCCCGAGGCGGTGGGACGAGCGGCACGAGCCCTACGACGCGACCGCCGACGACGCCGCGTACGCCGTCGTCGAACTGGCAGGCGGGATCATCGCGTCGGTCAACTCGTCGTGGGCCGTGCGGGTCAACCGGGAGGAGCTGGTGGAGATCCAGGTCGACGGCACCGAGGGCAGCGCCGTCGCCGGACTGCGCGGCTGCAAGGTCCAGCACCGCACGACGACGCCGCGGCCGGTGTGGAACCCGGACCTGCCGGTGACCGAGAACTTCCCGGCGCAGTGGGCGTCCGTGCCGGACAACACCGTGTTCGACAACGGTTTCAAGGCGCAGTGGGAGCTGTTCCTGGGTCACGTGGTGCGCGGCGAGCCGTTCCCGTGGGACCTCGTGGCGGGCGCGAAGGGCGTGCAGATGGCCGAACTGGCCTACGAGTCGTCCACGACCGGCAGCCGGGTCACGGTGCCGGACCTGGAGGTCTGACGTGGCCGCCGAGATCACGCTGCCCGGCCGGTCCCGGCCGCTCGTCGTGGACGACCCGGCGTGGCCGGACAGCGCGCCACCGCCCCGGTCCCGCCGGGTGTACGCGGCCGCGCACGTGGCCGCGCTGCCCGACGGCACCATCGACTGGCCGGCCACGCTGGCGTTCCGGGAACACCTGTGGGGCCTGGGTTTCGGCGTGGCCGACGCGATGGACACCGCCCAGCGCGGGATGGGCCTGACGTGGCCGGACGTCCAGCGGCTGATCGCCGAGAGCGGGTCGCGAGCGGCCGGCCGGGCGCTGGCCTGCGGCGCCGGCACCGACCAGCTGACCGGCGCCTCGACGCTGGCCGACATCACCGCGGCCTACCGCGAGCAGGTCGCCATGGTGCAGGACGCGGGCGCCACCGTGATCCTGATGGCCAGCCGCGCGCTGGCCGCGTCCGGCGCGTCCGCGCACGACTACCGGGACGTCTACGGTGCGCTGATCGAGTCCACCGACCGGCCGGTGATCCTGCACTGGCTGGGCGATGCGTTCGACCCGGCGCTGGCCGGCTACTGGGGCAGCGCCGACCTGGACGCGGCCGCCGACACGGTCCTGTCGATCATCGGTGATCAACCGGCCAAGGTGGACGGCGTCAAGGTGTCCCTGCTGGACGCCGACCGGGAGATCGCGCTGCGTCGCAGGCTGCCGGCCGGCGTCCGCCTGTACACCGGCGACGACTTCCACTACGACACCCTGATCGAGGGCGACGACCACGGGCACAGCGACGCACTGCTGGGCGCGTTCGCCGCGATCGCCGCGCCCGCGTCGGCGGCGCTGCACGCCCTGGACGCCGGTGACGTCGAGGGCTACCGCACGGCGATCGGCCCGACGGTGCCGCTGTCCCGGCACGTGTTCGCCGCGCCGACCTATCACTACAAGACCGGCATCGCTTTCCTGGCGTGGCTGGGCGGTTTCCAGGAGCACTTCGCGATGCTGGACGGCCAGCAGACGGCCCGGTCGACCGAGCACCTGACCGAACTGTTCACGCTGGCGGCGGCGGCCGGTGTGCTGCGCGATCCGGAGCTGGCCGTGGCACGGATGACCGAACTGCTCGCCGGGCGAGGTGCCGCATGATCACGGTGGACCGGCTGTCGCTCAACCAGGCGACGGTGAAGTCGCTGACGCTGCCGGAGGCGATCGACGCGTGCGTCCGGGCCGGGGTCGGGTCGATCGGCGTGTGGCGTGACCGCCTCGCGGAAATCGGTGTGGCACAGGCGAAGAAGCTGCTCGACGACGCCGGCCTGCGGGTGTCCAGCCTGTGCCGGGGCGGGTTCTTCACCGCGGGCGACGCGCACGCCGACAACGTGGCCGCGCTGGAGGAGGCCGCCGGCATCGGCACCGACGTGCTGATCCTGGTGTCCGGTGGCCTGCCGGACGGATCGCGGGACCTCGCGGGCGCGCGGGAACGGGTCGCCGACGGGATCGCCGCGCTGGTCCCGACGGCACGGGAACTCGGTGTGCGGCTGGGCATCGAGGCGCTGCACCCGATGTTCTGCGCCGACCGGTGCGTGGTGAGCAGCCTCGGACAGGCACTGGACATCGCCGAACGGTTCCCGGCCGACACGGTCGGCGTCGTCATCGACACGTACCACCTGTGGTGGGACCACTCGGTGGTCGAGGGCATCGCGCGGGCAGGCGGGCGGATCGTCAGCTACCAGGTCAGCGACTGGCGGGTGCCGCTGCCCACGGACATGCTGTTGGGCCGCGCGCACGTCGGCGACGGCTCGATCGACTTCCGCCCGATGACCGAGGCCGTCGAGGCGGCCGGCTACACCGGTGACGTGGAGGTGGAGATCTTCAACGAGGACGTCTGGGCCACGCCCGCCGACGCGACGATCGCGACCGTGCGGGAACGGTTCGTCTCCAAGGTGGTCACCGCAGCGGCCGGATGACGACACCGGTCGATCTGGTCGGGCACGACTCGATCGCCGGTGTCGGCGCCCATCTCCCCAGCGCGGCCGTCACGCCAGGGACGCGAGTCGGACCGGGTCGACGGCGTGGCGCAGCGGTTCGCCTGCCGCGAACCGGGCCAGTTCGTCGACCACGCACGCGCCCAGGCGGCCCAACTCGTTGCCCAGCGCGCCGGCCACGTGCGGGGTGAGCAGCACGTTGGGCAGCTCCCACAGGGGCGAATCCGGTTGCGGCACTTCGGGGTCGGTCACGTCGAGGACGGCGGAGATCCGACCGGTGCGCAACTCCCGCACCAGTGCCTCCTGGTCGACGAGCGACCCCCGGGACGTGTTGATCAGCGTGGCGCCGTTGGCCAGCGCCGCCAGTTGCCGGGCGCCGATCATGCCGCGTGTCTCGGGCAGCGCGGGCGCGTGCACGCTCACCACGTCGCTGCGGGCGAACAACTCGTCCAGTTCGACCCGTTCGGCGCCCAACCGGGCGGCTTCGGCCGCCGTGACGAACGGGTCGGTGAGCAGCACGGGCAGGTCGAACGGCGCCAGCAGCCGGAGCACCCGGCGGCCGACGCGGGACGCGCCGACGATGCCGACCGTGCGGCCGAGGTTGCCGGTGTCCGGGTAGTCGACCACCAGGTCCAGCCGGCGGCGTTCGGCCCGGTAGCGCCGGGACATCGCCAGGACGTCCTTGTTGGCCAACAGGATCATCGCGATCGTGTACTCGGCGACCGGCACGGCGTTGGCGCTGGCCGCCGAGCTGACCGCGATGTGCCGGTCGAACACGGCCGCGCCGACGTGCCCCTTGACGGTTCCGGCGGCGTGCACGACCGCCCGCAGCCGGGGCGCGGCGGCCAACACGGGTTCGTCGATCATCGGGCAGCCCCAGCCGGTGATCAGCACCTCGGCGTCGGCGAGCACCGAGTCGGTGGTGGCGAAGTCGGTGAAGACGTGGTCGAGGTCGACATCGACGACGGCGTGCAGCCGGTCGGCCAGCGGCGGTGGGAACAGCCTGCGCGGCAGGTGGTCGGTCATGGCCAGCACGGCCTTCGGTCTCAGCGGCTCGCCCACAGCAACCCCCGCAGCGTCAGCGTGAACACCTCGGGCTGCGTCAGGTCCGCGACCCGATGGCCGATGGCCGAGAAGAAAACCTTGCCGGAGCCCCATTTCCGGGTCCACACCACGGGCATCGGCACCGGTGCGTCGAACTCGGCGTCCGGTCCGGGGTGGACGGTCGTGGTGGCGTGCACGTCGTTCCAGGCGTCGGTCGCCATCCAGTACTGCTCGGTGTGGACCGCGAAGTCGTCGATTCCCGCGACCACGGGATGATCGCTCGTCACCCGGACGTCGTAGTCCTGGAAGCCAGGTGGGTGGTGCAGGAACTTGCCACCGACCATGCGGTAGTAGGCGGCCGTGTCGTCGAACGTGCCGACGAGACCGCCGTGCCAGCCGGCGAAACCGACACCGGAGCGGACGGCGCCGACCAGCCCGTCGCACTGCGCGCCGGTCAGCCGGCCCATCGACCAGCACTGCACGATCAGGTCGTAGCCGGTGAGATCGGATTCGTAGACGTCCAGGCTCTCGCTCGTCCGGATGTCGAAACCGGCGTCGCACAGACCGGGGACGAACAGCTCGGTGGCGTCGACGGGACTGTGTCCTGGCCAGCCGCCCCTCACGATCAGCGCACGTCGGGTCGGCGTCACGGGTCGAGGCTAAAGTCGGCGGCACACCTCCGTCAACGGTCGCGCGGCGTCGTCCGACGGCGACCCGCCCGCTCGTGGCCCGGTCCGGGACAGCGCTGGTCAGCCGGCATGTCGTGGCCTCGAACCGCTTGTCCGCACCCGGAGCGTCGCGGTAACTTTCCATCGTTAAGAAATGGCCTGTCCAGCGAGGAGTCGCATGTCCGTCGAATTCGCCGCCGCCGCACGGCTGTGGCTGCTCCGCACCCCGAACTCGGCCTACGCGCTGCGCCTTGCCGACGACGACACCCCGGTACACGTGTACTGGGGTGCCCCGCTGGGCCTGGACGAGGTCACCGCCCTGCCGGTGTCCACACCGCACCTGATCAGCAGCTTCGAGACCGTGCCCGCCCCCGACGAGCTGGCCGTCGCGGCCGGTCCCCGGTTCGGTCCGCCGTCGCTGGCCCTGCGCTACGCCGACGGCACGAGTGCCGTGGAGTGGAGTTACCTCGGGTACGACGTGGACGGCGACGACCTGGCGATCCGGCTCGCCGACCGGCACTACCCGCTCACCGTCACGCTGCACTACCGCGTGCACGACGACAGTGACGTGATCGAGCGCTGGACCACCGTCGCCAACACCGGATCCGAGGGCCGGATCGCCTTGTCCCGCCTGGATTCCGCCGGCTGGACCGCACCCGCACTGCCCGACTACCGGGTGAGCTACGTGGCAGGCGGGTGGAGTGCCGAGTGCCAGGTGCGCCGGGACCGTGTCGCCGTCGCCGAGACCGTGTTCACCAGCAGGCGTGGCATCACCAGCCACCAGGCCAACCCGTGGCTGATGATCGACGACGGCACGGCCGTCGAGGACAGCGGCGAGGTGTGGTCGACGGCCTTGGCGTGGAGCGGCAGCTGGCGAATCACGCTGCACCGCGACCCGACCGACCGGGTCACCTGGACCGGCGGATTCGGCCACGAGGGTGTCACGTGGCACCTGGAGCCCGGTGAGGCGCTGGAGACCCCGGTGTTCGCCGGTGTGCACACGCGCGGGGGTTTCACCGCGGCCAGCCAGGCGTGGCACCACCACGTGCACCGGCACGTGCTGCCGCACCCCGACGAGCCGCGCCCGGTGCTGTACAACTCGTGGGAGGCAACGGGGTTCGACGTCGACGAGGCCGGCCAGCGGCAGCTCGCCGAGATCGCGGCGGACCTGGGCGTCGAGCTGTTCGTGATGGACGACGGCTGGTTCGGCGCGCGCCGCGGCGACCACGCAGGCCTCGGCGACTGGCAGCCCTACCCGGGCGCGTTCCCGCACGGCGTGCGGCCGCTCGCCGACAGTGTGCACAAGCTGGGCATGCGGTTCGGCCTGTGGGTCGAACCGGAGATGGTCAATCCGGACAGCGACCTGTACCGGGCACACCCGGACTGGGTGCTGCACCAGGCCAACCGCCGCCGCACCGAGCTGCGCAACCAGCTGGTACTCGACTTCGGCCGCCCCGACGTCGTCGAGTGGGCCGTCGAATGGCTGGACCGGCTGGTCGCCGACAACGACATCGACTACCTCAAGTGGGACTGCAACCGCCCGTTCACCGAGGCCGGTCGGCCCGGCCACGCCGACCCCGACCGGCTGTGGATCGACCACACCCGCGGCGTCTACCACGTCATGGAGCAGCTGCGGATCAACCACCCGGGTCTGCGCATCGAGTCGTGCTCCGGCGGTGGCGGCCGCACCGACCTGGGTGTCATGCGGTACACGGACGAGGTGTGGACGTCGGACAACACGGACGCCGTCGACCGGATCGCCATCCAGCACGGGTTCAGCCAGGTGTACCCGGCGCAGACGATGTCCGCCTGGGTCACCGACGTGCCCAACCCGTTCACGGCGCGCTCGGTGCCGCTGGAGTTCCGCTTCCACGTGGCCATGGCCGGCGTGCTGGGCATCGGCGGCGACCTGCCCGAGTGGTCGGCGGACGACCGGGAACTGGCCACCCGTCTGATCGCCGGCTACAAGGACATCCGGGCGACGGTCCAGCACGGCCGCCAGTACCGGCTGGTGTTCGGCACGCCGCTGACGGTCGTCGAATACGTCGCCCGGGACGGCGCCGAGGTCGTCGTGTTCGGCTGGCGGGTCACCGAGCCGTTCGGCCACCGGCCGCACCCGATCCGCCTGGCCGGCCTCGATCCCGTTGCCCGCTACCGGGACGAGCGCACCGGCAGTGTCCACACGGGAGCTACCCTGCGGGAGCGGGGCGTCGACCTGGCGCTGCCGCCGGGCGACCACGTGAGCACCGTGATCCGGTTGCGCAGGGTCTGACCGGTGGGCGGCGGGTCCCGGTATCGTTCGATCATGCACAGGGACCTGCCGCTGCACAGCCCGGCGGCGGCCGTCGTGTTCACCACGGTGCTCACCATGGGCCCGCTGTCGCGGGTGGCGGTCGCCGAGCGCACCGGCCTGTCGTCGGCGGCGGTGACGAAGGCGGTGCGCCCGCTGCTGGCCGCGGGCTACCTGGAGGAAACGCCCGACCAGCGGGTACACGTCGGCCGCCCGGCCAGCCCCCTGCACGTCCGGCCGGACGCGGCGTTCTTCGTCGGGGTGAAGGTGACGGCGGACGAGCTGATCGGCGTGGTCGCCGACCTGTGCGCGCGGACGCGGGCGATCCGGCGGGTCCCGCTGCCGTCCCAGGACGTGCCGGACGTGGTGGCCGGCATCGCGACGCTGGTCGACGACCTCCTGGCGGAGGCGCCGGAGTTCAAGGCGGGCGTGCGGTGCCTGGGCGTGTCGCTGGCCGGTGACGTCGACCGGGCGGACGGCGTCGTGCACTACTCGCCGTTCCTGGGGTGGCACGCGGTCGCGCTGGCCGACCTGGTGCGATCGGCGACGGGCCTGGACACGGTCGTGGAGAACGACGTCCGGGCACTGACAGTGGCCGAGCAGTGGTTCGGCGCGGGTGTGGGTGCGTCGTCGTTCGCACTGGTCACGGTCGGTACCGGGATCGGCTGCGGGCTGGTGGTGAACGGGTCGGTCATCGAGGGCGCGCACGGCGTGGCCGGCGAGGTCGGCCACATCCTGGCCGAACCGGACGGCCCGGAATGCCACTGCGGCAACCGGGGGTGCGTCGAGGCGATCGTGGGCACCCCGGCGCTGCTGGCGAACCTGCGTGTGGTCGCGGGACGGCCCTCGTTGACGCTGGCGGACGCGGCGACGCTGGCCCACGCCGGTGACGAGCGGCTGCGGGCCGCGTACGAGCGGGCCGGCAGGGCGATCGGCCTGGCACTGGCGACGGTGGCCAATCTGGTCGGCCCGGAGCGGATCGTGCTGTCCGGTGAGGGGCTGGCGGCCTACGACCTGTTCCAGGCGTCCGTCCGGGAGACGTTCATGGCGCGCGCGTTCGGCGCAGCGGCGTCGTGCGAACTGATTCTGCGGCCGCTGCCGTTCGAGGAGTGGGCGCGCGGAGCAGCGGCGGTAGCGATACAGACATTGATCACACCGCTGCGTTGACCTGCGGTTTCGGCGTTCTCCGCGAGCGAAACGGGTGGCGCGTTCGAACGGGTGTTCGATAGAGTTGGGGCCATGCGGACAGGGGTGTTGTTCCAGACGGTGCCGACGCGAGTGGAGGTCATCGAACACACCGGACACGAGTCGTTGAGCCGGATGAGCGAGTGGGTGACCGACCTGCGGTCGCGTGGCCTGGTCGGGTCGCGGACGGCGTTCAGCGCGTTGCTGGACGCCGGTGAGCCGGTGGGCCGGTTACACGTGGGACCCGGAGCGGACGCGCTGATCACGGCAGGCGGCCACCTGGTGTTCCGGCCGGCGACGTCCGGCTACGTGGGCTGCCTGGAAGTGGTCGACGCGGACCGCTTCCACCGCGAGTTCCAACCACTCACCTGAACCACGCCGGCCGGCCCGCCCCCTCACCGACGGACCGGCCGGCACTCCCACCGATCAGCGACCACCGTCCCATCCGGACGGACACCGCCCCCGAGCCCGACCACCGCGGCACCCAGCCGTGGGCCGAACGCACAAGGGCAACGCCGATCGCAGACCGGCTGGCTCGCCGTCCCTCGCCGACGAGCCAGCCGGAGTTTCCGGATGCCCGGTCGACCGTTCGGCGTCGACCCGCGTCCACTTCGGACAACGCGGACCGACACCAGGCCACGCGGGCCGACACCCGGCCGACGCGGGCCGACGCGGCACAACGCAGGCCAACGCCGGGCCGACCACCGGGGCATCGCCGTGTCAGTCCAGCTTCGCCAGTTCCTCGGCCGTCAGCTTCAGGTCCCCCGCCTGCGCCGAGTCGCGGACCGTTTCCGGACGGCTGGAGCCCGGGATCGGGATCACGACGTCGGACTTGGCCAGCATCCAGGCGAGCACCACCTGCTGTGGGCTCACGCCGTGGGCCGCGGCCACCTCGCTGAACGCCGGGTACTTGTCGCCCAGGTCACCGGCACGGGTGATGCCGCCGAACGGGCTCCACGGCAGGAACGCGATGCCCATCTCGGCGCACAGCCGCAGCTCCGGCTCGCTGGAGCGGAACGCGGGCGAGAACTGGTTCTGCACCGACACCAGGCGGCCGCCGAGGATCTCGTTGGCCTGCTTGATCTGTTCCGGGTTCGCGTTGGAGATGCCGGCCATCCGGATCTTGCCGGCGTCCAGCAGTTCGGCGATCGCGCCGACCGACTCCGCGTACGGCACCTTCGGGTCGGGGCGGTGGAACTGGTACAGGCCGATGGCGTCCACGCCCAGCCGGCGCAGTGACGCGTCACACGCCTCGAACAGGTGCTTGCGGGAGCCGTCCAGCGTCCACGACCCGTCGCCGGGCCGCAGGTGGCCGCCCTTCGTGGCGACCAGCACGTTCGACGTGTCGCCGCCGTAGCTGGCCAGGGCACGTGCGATGAGCGTCTCGTTGTGGCCGACCTCGTCGGCGTACAGGTGATAGGCGTCCGCCGTGTCGATCAGCGTGATCCCGGCGTCCAGCGCGGCGTGCACGGTCGCGATCGACCTCGCCTCGTCCGGGCGTCCCTCGATGGACATGGGCATGCCGCCCAGGCCGATCTCGCTGACCTGCGTGTCGCCGATGCGGCGGGTTCGCATGTGACTACAACCTCCTCGTCACGGCCGGGCACTCGTCGCCGGCCGGCCCTTCCAGCCTGTACGCAACCGGGCGCCGTGTCCAACAGAGGGAAGTACTGACAGTGAGCAGCTATCGTGCACAATCATGGAGTTGCGGCACCTGGAGTACTTCGTCGCCGTCGCCGAGGAGCGGCACTTCACCCGCGCGGCCAACCGGCTGCTGGTCTCCCAGTCCGGCCTGTCGGCATCGATCCGCGCGCTGGAACGCGAACTTGGTGCTCCACTGTTCGTCCGCAACACCCGGCACGTCGAGCTGACCGAACTGGGCCGGGCCATGCTGGTGGACGCGCGCCAGGCGCTGGCCAGTGTGGTCGCCGTGAAGCAGGCGGCCGCCGCCGTGAGCGGACTGCTGCGCGGCACGCTGTCGGTGGGTACCGAGCAGTGCATCGGCGTCGTGGACGTGCCCGCGCTGCTGGCCAGGTTCCACGCCGCGCACCCGAAGGTGGAGATCCATCTCAGTCACGCCGGTTCCGCGCGCCTGGCCGGCGAGGTCGGCGCCGGCCGGTTGGACATCGCGTTCGTCGCCACGCCGGGGACCGCGCCGGATGGTGTGCGGCTGATCTCCATCGCGGACGAGCCGATGGTGCTGCTCGGTCACCCGGACCATCCGCTGGCCGGCACCGTGCCGGACTGGGCCGACCTGGCCGATGAGACCTTTGTGGACTTCCACCCGGACTGGGGTGCCCGGCAGGTCACCGACCAGGCCTTCGCGGACGCGGGCGTGCAGCGGCGGGTCACGCTGGAGGTGTACGACGTGCACAGCCTGCTCGACCTGGTCAACCACGGTCTGGGCCTGGCCGTCGTGCCCCGGCCGGTGGCCGCCAAGCCGCAGGCGGCCGGGCTGGCGATGCTCCGGCTGCCCGGCCAGCCGCCGACGTGGCGCGTGTCGGCGGCCGTGCCGGACAGCGGTCAGCCCAGCGCGGCCGGCCAGGCGTTCCTGGCCGAGGTGCCCGGTCTGGCTACCGTCGCGGTGTGACCCGCAGCAGGCGCGAGCCGTGGGCCGGGACGGTGGCGGTGAACCCGTTCGTGAACCGGCCCAACTCCCGGTGACTCCACAGGTCGCGCGCTGACGCACTGCCGGTGAAGCCGAGGTCGGACCAGTTCGCGGTGACGGTCGCCGCCGTGTCGCCGAGGTTGAACAGGGCGACCGTGTAGCTGCCGTCGGTCCCCCGGCTGAACCACACCTGCTGTTGGGTGGCCTGCGACACCGGGTGCGCGGGGCGGCCTGCCTGGTCGACGGCGATGACCTCACGGTTGGTGACCAGCCGGAGGCCGTAGGCGTCCAGCTCGGTGAGGTCGTCACCCAGGTAGAGCGGTGCGGCTTCGATGGCCCACAGGGTCATGTAGCTCTGCCGCTCGTCGTCGGTCAGGCCATCCATGGCGCCGTTGCCGACATCCAGGGAGTCGAGGTTGGGCCAGAACCCGGGACGGGCGTACCGCAGCCACGGGACGACGTCGGTCCACCGTTCGGTGAGCGAATGGGTCCACCCGCCGACCAGGGTGTCGCAGTAGCACTCGACGTCGTTGTCGATGCGGGCGCCGTTGGAATTCCGCTGCCAGTACGGCCCGTACGAGACGGGGATGCTGTACGAGAGCAGGATCTGCCCGCGCCAGTGCACGGCGTCGAATGCCCGGTGCCAGGCGGCTACCTCGTAGTAACTGCTGTCGGCCAGGCTGGCCGGAT
The DNA here is from genome assembly GCA_035546415.1 of Pseudonocardiaceae bacterium. Taxonomy (GTDB): domain Bacteria; phylum Actinomycetota; class Actinomycetes; order Mycobacteriales; family Pseudonocardiaceae; genus DATEPR01. Next base: position 1,984 of record DASZXM010000517.1, on the reverse strand, counting down.
TGTTGTTGCCCGATCCGGGCGTCACACCGTCAATCTTGAGGAAATCCACGCCCCACGACGCGAACATGTCGGCGACCGAACGGATGTATTCGTAGCCGCACGGATTACCGGCCGAGAAGTCCAGGGCGTACCAACCGGTCCACTGGTTCGGAATGGGCTCCGGGTTGCCGTCGGCGTCCTTCAGGACGGCCCGCCGCGTGGTGCAGCCGTCGGTGCTGCCCCAGATCGGGGTGTCGGCGTCGTAGGCGGTGGAGTAGAGACCGGCCGGGTAGTAGAGGCCGAACTTCAGGCCCATCCGGTGGATCTTGGCGGCGACCACCGGCATCGGGTCGGGGAAGCGGGCGGTGTCACGGGCCGGGCGGCCGTAGGCGTCGATGTGAAAGTTCCACTGCCAGTCGGCGAACCAACCGGAGTCGACGTTGATGTAGTCGTAGCCCGCGCCGCGCAGCTTGGTCGCCATGACGTGGGCGTTGGCCAGGACGGCGGCCTCGGTGAGGTAGCTGTAGTCGCCGTTGGGGTTGACGCCCGGATAGTGGGTGGATTGCAGGCTCCAACTGCTCCAGCCCAGGTAGGGCCGCGCGGCGGTGCCGCTGGCGGGGGCGGGTGTCGCCTGTCCGACACCCTGACCGAGCAGCGGCAGCGCCAGGGCGGCCGCTGCCACCAGCACGGCGGCCAGCCTGCGTCGCTTGGTCGTGTGATCAGCCATACCGGACTCCTTCGTCGCGGGACGGCCGATATGTTAATTGACGAAGGAAACTAGATCCAGAGTCCAATGCTGGGCAGGCTGCCGGGCGTAAGCGGGCCCGCACCGGGTCCCGCCCTCCTACAAACGGCGCAAACCGCTCAGAATCCGTTCCATCAGCGCCACGTCGGGGCTCTCGCCGTCCACCGACGCCGTCTCGTGCACGACCACCACACCGTCGGCCGCCATGTCGCCGGCCAACACCCGCGCCACGCCCAGCGGAATCCGCAGCAGTGCCGCCACCTCGGCCACCGACCGCGGTTGCAGGCACAGCCCCGCCACCGCGTGGTGCTCACTGGAGATGGAGTCGTCCTGGTCGGAGTAGCCCGCCGTGGTGGACAGCAGCGTCTCGAGTTCGAGCCGGTACTGCGACGTCGTCCGGCCTCGCGTCCACGCGTAGGGGCGGACGACCGCAGGCGCCGGGTCGTCGTCGTTGTCCACGACATCAGTGTGGGGGGTCACGGTGGTCGGGCGCGAGTCACCGTGCTCCTCGAAGGCGTCCCGATGCGCGTTCCGCCTCCGCCGCCCGCGTCGGCCGCTGTCCAGCGGGAAGCCGTTCAGCAGGTCGCCGAACGTCGGTGGGTCGTGGGGCTCTGATCTGCTGGCCATGACCTACGCCGGTTGGCGCGCTGCCGATTTCTTCAGGATCTGCAGCTCGGCCCGCAGTTCCGGGGTGAGGATCTGGCCGACCTGGTCCACCAGCACCGTCATCTCGTACGCCACCTGCCCGACACTGCACTCCGGCGACGCCAGCACCGCCAGACACGAACCGTCCCGGATCGACATCAACAGCAGGACACCCCGCTCCATCTCGACGACCGTCCGCAGCACGCCACCGCCGTCCAGGCACCTGGCCGCGCCCTGGGTCAGGCCGACCACGCCGGACGCCACCGCCGACAACTGCTCGGCCCGGTCCCCCGGCAACCGGGTCGACGACGCCAGCAGCAGCCCGTCGACGGACACGACGACGGCGTGCGCGACCCCCGGTACCCGCTCGGTGAAATTGGCGACCAGCCAGCCGAACTGGTTGACCTGACGAGACTCCCCAGCCATCAGTGGCCCTCCCTCCGGTGTCGGCGCGGATGCGAACTCGTGGCTCACTGCGCGTCCCCTTGTCCGTTGTCCTTCGGCGGCGCCGGCTCGTGCCGGACGTGCGCTCCCTGCCGGATGCCGGCCTGGTAGTCGTTGAGGAACCCTCTGGCGCGGGCCGGGTTGCGCTGCTGGTCCGGCGGCGCGGGCCGG